>JALZBG010000167.1 GCA_030947645.1 Vulcanimicrobiota bacterium
ATTGTAGACCATCCGAACGCCGGCTCTGCGTGCAACGCGATCGAGCGCCCGCGGTAACGCGCCTATGCCGCCGATCGGGAAATGAATTCCCTCGCCCAATTCCGTGAAGAGCAAAAGACTGTATAGTTCTGGGCTGTCGTACGGAGACATCCCCAGATACATGGATTGGAACGAGAATGCTGCGGCGATGTCTGGAGAAAGAAATGCACGCTGCGCGCGTGCAGCAAGTTTTCGGAATGCCCCGGCCTTGACAAGCGACACAACATTGTGCGGCGTGACGAACCCTCCGACACTTTTAATGCGTTTTCCCACAAAATCGCGACGCGAAATTTCATAGGCCCGAGCCGCCTGCGCAAGATACGATAGAAAGCCAGCGCTCGAGCCTGACTGAAATGCTTCCAGCGAAGCGATGGTTTCGCAGAGCACCGGCGAGACGGTCAACGTTCGGCCATCCGCATAATTAAGGCGATAGTTCGGAGAAAGCCGGACGGTGGGGACTTCACGATCGAAATTCTCGCCAAGAGTTGCGAAGACGTCGCGATAAACGTCGCACATAAAGAGGAGCGTGGGACCGAGATCAAATGTGAAGCCGTCCCAGGTTTCTTGTGCGGCTCGGCCACCAGGACGGTCTTGTTTTTCCAACAGTGTAACGTCGTAGCCGGCTCGCGCCAGCAGTGCTGAAGCCGAAAGCCCCGCCATACCCGCCCCGACTACGACGACGCTTTTTTTGTGCAATTGTAGCTCCAGCATACCTGCGAACCAGTACCATATCGTTAGCGCTTGCCGGATGTCAAGCGTTGGATGGACAAAACTCCACGATCTTGCGACCGCTTTAGTGCAACCCCTGAAAGTTCGCCAGAGCAAACGCGGTACGCAGGTTTTCCTGTAGTCAGTGGATCACCCGGGCGTCGAAGTCAGTCGGTCGCGGTTGTGAGGAACGCTAAGGTCTTGCATTGGCCCGATGGGTACGATGAGCGTCGGATTGATTTCAGGATGCGTGCCGTAGTAGTGACGCTTGATGTGATCGAAGTTTACCGTGGCCGCAATGCCGCCGATCTGATAAAGATCCCGCAGATAACCAAATAAATTAGGGTAATCGCTGATCCGCCGCAGGTTGCATTTGAAATGGCCGTGGTACACTGCGTCGAAGCGTACCAGCGTAACAAACAGACGCCAGTCGGTTTCTAGCGGAACAGCTCCGAATAAGTATCTTTGGGCCGACAGGCGTTCTTCCAATCGGTCAAGGGTTTCGAATACGCGAAACGCTGCCTCTTCGTAAGGTCGCTGCGCCGTGGCAAAACCGGCAAGATAGACGCCGTTGTTCACGGCTTCGTAGAGCGAAGTATTGAGTGTATCGATCTCGCTGCGATATTGCTCGGGGTAGAGGTCGAGGTCTCCATTGCCAAATGCGTTAAATTCGGTTTCGAACATCCGCATGATGTCGTCGTCGGAATTGCTAATTATGCGCCTTAGGCGCGTGTCCCATAAGACGGGAACGGTCACCCGGCCCTGGTAGCCGGGATTTGTAGCCAAATATGCTTGACTCAAAAAGCGGAAATTATTAATTGGGTCGGGAGAGTTTCCGGGCCCATCCCGAAAAGCCCAGCCGCGTTCGTCTCGAATTGGATCGACAATGCTCATTCCCACGACTTCTTCGAGCCCTTTAAGCTTGCGAATAAGTATCGTTCGGTGCGCCCACGGACAGGCCAGCGAAACGTACAGGTGGTAGCGCCCCGCTGTCGCGGGATACGTTGCTCCATTCTCGGCGCTGATCCAGTCGCGAAAGGCGTCTTCCTGCCGCACGAAATGCCCATCTCCAGCTTGCTCCTGGGGGAACTGCGGCTTAACTTTCACTCGTTCCAACCAGAAAGCCGTCGATCAATCCGCCGAGGCTTTGCGCACTTTCGCGGGCTGTCGCTATTACCGCGGCATGTGATTGGGGATGCCCGGCCACGTTCGTGATCGAGCTTATACCTAAGACGTCCATGTTATGCGCCCGGGCTGCAATGGTTTCCAACACCGTGGACATGCCGACTGCGTCTGCGCCCGCATTGCGCAAGAATCGGGCCTCAGCCGGCGTTTCATAGCTAGGACCTAGTACGCCCGCATAGACACCCTCGCGCAAGGATGCTGTCCCTGCGTACACTCCGCGCGCTAATGTTCGCAGCTCGACAGAATATGCGTCGGCCATGTCGATGAAGGGGTTCTCCGGTGGCGCGATGAGTAATGGGTTGACGCCAGTCAAATTCAAATGATCGCTAATCAGCATCAGATCACCGGTGTTATAGTGTTCGTTCAAAGCTCCGGCGGCGTTGGTTACGATGAGGGCTCTCGCTCCAGCCTTGGCTGCCAGCGCGACGCTGCGCGTTACGTCCAGCGCACTGAAACCTTGATATAAATGGACCCGTCCGGCGAAAGCCATGACGCGTTTGTTATGCCAGCTGCCGATGAGCGCTTCACCCGCGTGTCCGGTGAGCGGCGCAGCGGCCATGTGTATGAACTCGCTATAGGGGACGCGGCGAAACGTCGTTCTCTCTTCGACTGCCGCCGAAAGCCCGCTGCCCAGAATGATGGCGTAATCAAGGGCACCACCGGCGTAGTCTTGTACCCGTTTCGCGTTGTCGGTTAGTGCATCGTGTCCCCAAACGGGAGAGCTATGCAACTGCGGTGGCTCGCATCAATAATTTTCTTCCGGTCATGCGATGCGGTATCGGAAGTTTTAGCAACGAGAGCAACGTTGGTGCAACGTCTGCCAAACAGCCACCTGGGAGTAAGCTTCCCAGCGGTTCTCGCGAGATAAGAATGAGCGGGACAGGATTGGAGGTATGGGCGGTGAGTGGATTTCCGTCGGCGTCAATTTTTTCTTCAGCATTGCCGTGATCGGCCGTGATCGCCAAGATACCGTCCACTGCCAACACTGCTCGCGAGAGCCGGTCGAGATTGGAATCCAAAACCTCTAGGCTTTCGATCGTAGGCTTCCATTGGCCCGTATGTCCGATCATGTCTGCATTTGCATAGTTCATGATGATGACGTCATGCTTTACTGCAACGATGTCAGCGATCGCAAAATCGGTAATCTCGCGCGCCCGCATTTGCGGCGCTAGATCGTAGGTGGGAATCGAGCGATCCGATGCGATAAGCTCGCGATCTTCGCCGGCAAACACCTCTTCGCGACCACCGTTGAAAAAATACGTGACATGCGCATATTTTTCGGTTTCCGCTAAGCGTAACTGGGTTAAACCCGCACCGGCGAGGATCTCTCCAAACGTATCGTACTGTGGGCGCGGGCCAAACAAAACGGGATTGCCGAAATCTTCCTCATATTTGGTCATGCTGGCGAAATGGACGTCGTGCAACGCCTTGAGCGGGAATTCACTGAACCCCTCCCGAGTAAATGCGAGAGTGAGTTGCCGGGCTCGGTCCGGTCGAAAATTGAAAAAGACGATCGCGTCACCGTCGCGAACCGTCCGGGCAGCTCCTACAATCGTTGGGGTGATGAATTCGTCAGTTTCGCCTCGTGAGTACGCTCGCACCACTGCTTCCAGCGCCGTCGAAGCGACGTTCGCAGCACTTCCGTAAACCAGCGCATCGTAGGCCGTTTGCGTGCGCTCCCAGCGCTTGTCCCGATCCATCGCATAAAACCGACCGATGACGGTTGCAATAGCGCCGCTGCGCTCCACGCTTTTGAGTTTTGCTTCAAGTTGCATGATGTAGCCGCGCGCCGACTGCGGCGGCGTGTCCCGCCCATCCGTGAACGCATGAATCGCGAACGGGACTTTTGCCTTGGCGGCTGCATCAACGAGCGCAACGACGTGGGCAAGCGAACTATGCACGCCCCCCTCGGAAAGCAGTCCCATCAGGTGAAGCGTTCCACCGCTATCCCGCAGGCGTGCGAAACAGTTTTGCAGTGTCGAATTACTTTCGAACGTACCGGCTGCGATCTCATCGTTGATTACAACCAGACCTTGCGGAACGACGCGGCCGCTCCCTAAGTTCGTGTGGCCAACTTCGCTGTTTCCCATAACACCCTTGGGTAATCCGACGGCTTCTCCACTCGCTTCCAGCGTCGTCCACGGGTACAATTCGAGAAATTTCCTGTAGTGCGGCAGATCCGCCGCGGCAATTGCGTTTCCGTACGTGTTGTCGCTGCAACCCCATCCGTCAAGGATTGCGAGAACCAGAGGTTGTTTGGTCACGCAGGGACTGTCTGCGCGGCGCCTACGATGGCGGCGAACGACCGGGCATCCAAGGATGCGCCGCCTACGAGTGCGCCGTTGATGTCGCTCTGTGCGGCGAATCCGGCTATGTTATCCGGCTTGACGCTGCCCCCGTAAAGTAATGGAACGTGCTCTAAGCCGAGGACAGAACCGCGAATCGCGCGCATCACCTCATTGGCATTTTGCGGATCGTCACTCATTCCTGAGC
>JALZBG010000168.1 GCA_030947645.1 Vulcanimicrobiota bacterium
CGTGTGCATCGCGCCACCCGACGCCTCGCTGGCGATAAGCATTATTGCAACGCCGTGAGCAGCCTGCAAGCGGTCGCGACGAACCAGATTCCGGTGCGATACCTTTTCGTGCGGTAAATGCTCGGACGCGACGCCGCCGCCTCGCGCAATGATTTCCTCTTGCAATTGCCGGTGCTCAGCCGGATAGACGCCACCCACTCCCGTACCAACGTACGCCACAGTTGGGAATCGTGCCGACAGTGAGCCGCGGTGGACCGCAGCATCAATTCCCAGCGCTAAGCCGCTGATCGTGGCGCGCCCCAATTCATACGCAAGGTCGAATGCGAATTCCCCGGCACCCAAAGGAGGAGTACGGGCACCAATGATGGTTATGCCTTCGAAGTCAATCGTGCCTCGGTAGGTGAGAAAAGCGGGCGGGTCGTTGAGGCGGCGCAGACCGGGCGGATAGCCACATTCGGCCATGGTCACCATCTTCGCGCCGATAGACTGCAAGTAATCTGCCGTGCGGCGCGCATAGCTTCGAGCGTGTAGCAAGGGCAGTTCCCGAGCGTGTTCGATCCATTCGCGCAGCGCGGTGTCGTTTTCCGTTGCGAGCAGCCGTATGCGGCGGCTACTTATGCCGAGGCGGGCAGCCGCGAAGAGCAACAACGCCTGCGGATTACAAAGATCCATCGTCGGGCCTGTTTTCCAAGATTGTGCGCTTCGAAAACCGAATCCCATTTCATGGGCGCACCGGCTATGAATCTCACCCCTCAGACCAACATCCGCACACTCGTCGGGGAATTACCAATTGCGCAAGACGTTTTGACCCAATTCGGCTTGCACTGTGCCGGCTGCGGCGTGAACAAATACGAAACGATCGAGCAGGGCGCCAAAGCTCACGGTCTCCGCATCGAACCGATCATCACCGCGTTGATGCAAGCGCGACTGTCCGGGCGCGTGCCGACGATCAACAACGAGGACAAGAAACCAACTCGTGCCGCACCCGGAGAGTTCGCTCGACGTGCAAAGTTCGGCCACGTCGTGGCCATCATGTCAGGTAAGGGCGGCGTGGGCAAGTCGTTGGTCACCGCGCTGCTTGCCATTGGGCTGCGCAGACGCAATTTTAAAGTAGGTATCCTCGACGGCGATATCACGGGACCATCGATTCCCAAGATCTTCGGACTCAAACGGCCGCTAGGGATCGAACACGATTCCGATGCAACGCCTGGTAAAACGGCGCGACCGTTGATGGTTCCTGCGGTCTCGCGTTCCGCCATTGAAATCGTAAGTTCCAATTTACTCACCGATCAAGAAGACACCGCTATGATTTGGCGCGGCCCGATCCTTTCGGGCGTCATCCGGCAATTTTACGAACAGGTGCGCTGGAGCGACCTTGACGTCCTATTAATAGATTTGCCGCCGGGCACTTCCGATGCACCCTTGACCGTCTTGCAATCGCTCGCGGTGGACGGTGTCGTCCTCGTGACTATGCCACAAGCGCTGGCCACAATGATCGTGCGCAAGGCGGCAAACCTGATTCATCAACTCAAAAAACCGATTCTTGGGGTCGTCGAAAACATGTCGTATTTTGTTGCCCCCGACACGCATGTGAAATACGAAATCTTCGGCCCGTCATACGCGTCGCAAGTCGCGGAACTCGCGAGGGCTCCGGTTTTGGCGACGCTGCCAATAGATCCGCTCAAAGCCCAACTTGCCGATAGCGGCCAAATTGAAGAGATTGACGATCCGGCTTGCGACCGGCTCGCCGCCGCCCTTCTCGCCTCGCTCGCAGCCCAACCCAAACCGAAAGAAACGATCTCAATAATCTAAGTCCCAAGCACTCCAGTCACCCCAAACTTGTCGAAGGCCATGTCATCCTGAGCTTGTCGAAGGAAATGTCATCCTGAGCTTGTCGAAGGAAATGTCATCCTGAGCTTGTCGAAGGAAATGTCATCCTGAGCTTGTCGAAGGAAATGTCATCCTGAGCTTGTCGAAGGACGTTCCAGCGACACACCGAGCTTGGACTGGCTCAGCATGACAAGGGTGGCTTCGACGGGCTCAGCATGACAAGGGTGGCTTCCACGGGCTCAGCATGACAAGGGTGGCTTCCACGGGCTCAGCATGACATGTGCTCAGCATGACATGTGCTCAGCATGACAGTTGTGCATCGTGCTGAGCATCGTAGACTTTTTGGCCGTTGCTCCATGTTTGCAGCACGGTACACTCGCCGAATCTTGCCCCATTGAGCGGATCCTTATCCAAAACCACAAAATCCGCAGCAAACCCCGGCGCTAAACGGCCGGTCATCGCTTCTACGTGGCCCAGTTTTGCCACGTTGTAAGTATACATAGTCAACGCTTGGTGCGCAGTGAGCCGTTCTTGCGGTTCGTGATGCTCCACGCAGGCCTGCATCCCCACCAGCGGAGAGAGTTCGCATACGGGGCTGTCGTCGCCGCCGCACACGGTTGCGCCGGCCCGAAAAGCGCGGCCGAGCGCGTTCATCGAGCGCATGCGCTTCGTGCCAAGCCGCCGCTCGTACATGTTGCCCGCGCCGCCCCATAACAAGTCGAAGGCCGGTTGCATGGAAAGGAAAATGCCCAATCGTGCGCAGCGATCGATGTGATCTTGGCCTGCGATCTCAAAGTGCTCGATAAAGTGACGGTTGCGCCGACTCGGTTTACCGTTCAATACGCGCTCCCATGTGGCGATGCACTGTTCGATCGCTCGATCGCCGATCGCGTGGACGCCCGCCGATACGCCCAGCTCTTCTGCGCTCGCGAAGTATTCGTATACTTGGTCGTCGGAGTAGCGCAGTGTTCCCGTGCCGGGGGCTTGCCCCGGCTGCACCGAGATGCGGTACGGCTCGCGCACCGCCGCCGTACAACTTCCAATGGAACCATCTAGAAAGACATCTCCGCCGACATAGGGCAGATGCAATGCCTTTGCCAGCGTTGGATCCGGTTCGCAGATCTTGGGGTACCATTTGGCGGGAGGGAGCTCCCGCAACGCTTCAATCTCATCCGAGTACTCGTCGTTCCGAAAGCCCACAAACTGCACGTGCAAGTGAAGCGCTCCGCGCGAAAGCGCAAGCTGCGCCGCGCTACGTTCCGCTTTCCGCTTGATGCTGCGCGGAAGCTCCGCCATAAATCTGGCCTGCGCACGCCAGTTCGCTTCAAGAAACAGCTTGCCGGTTGCATTACCTGCGCAATCGCATTCGATTCCGTCGACGTGCGTTTGCAAGCCAAGCCAAGCAAATGTTTTGCGGTTGACAACACAGGAATGTCCGTCTATGCGTACGAGCATCGCCAAAGAATCCGCAAAAGACTGCTCGAGGGGTGCGGCGTCTGCAATCCTTTCGTCGAGCCACGAGCTTTCATCGTAGTTTCCGGCAAAGACGAATGCGTCGCGAGGAAGTCGCGCTACTGCAGCGCAAAAATCGCCGTACGATCGAGCGCCGCCCAAATTGCGCGGCCCCAAAAGCAACCCGGTATCCGTCAGATGCACGTGCGCGTCGGAAAATGCCGGTAGGACGGTGGCGCCCTGGAGGTCAACAGACGACACGCCGGCCCCGGCAGTCTGCGGATCCAACGAACCGATGCGACCGTTCTCGATTACCAAACCATCGCTTGGTGCATGGGACCCTTCAGCCGGGTCCAACGCATACACCCGGGCATTTTTAAAAACTTTCACCCGAGGGGACGTTATACATATGCGCCGTTTTTTCATCGCACTCGCAACCGGACTGGGGTTCGGCTACGCTGCTGTGAGAGTGAGTCAGGCCGTAAGCGAATTGCGTTGCCCGGGGCCACTCGCGCCGAAGGATGCTGTAGCGTACGGACGTTCGCGCCGGCGTTTTATGCTCGTTGGCATCCTGCGCTCGACGGCAGTTCTGGCTGCATTCGCCTATGGCCCCGCGGACCGTCTCGCGCGCTTGATGCCTGCAAAAGCAGCTTGGCTACGCACGCTGTTTTTTACCGGCGCGGGATTGTTTCTCGGCAGTCTCCTCGACCTACCCGTGGATTTTATCGAAGGATTCGTACTGGAACGCCGCTATGCGATGAGCGAACAGACGCCGCGAGCGTGGTTGGTCGAAGAGACAAAGTCGACGCTGATTTCGGTAGCCATCACCGCACCGATCAGCGCGCTGTTTAGCCTGCTCGTAAAGAAAAGTCCCCTTCGTTGGCCGTGGTTTGCGGCTGCTGCGCTTTTTCCGTTTTTCATTTTGGGAAACTTGATCGCTCCAACATTCATCGCGCCGTTGTTCAATCGTTTCGAGCGGTTAGATGGTCCGCTGGAGCAGCGTCTCCGCGCTCTCGCGCAGCGCTTCGGGGTTGGCGACGCCGACATCTTGCGCGTGGACATGAGCCGCCAAACGAAGAAAGCCAACGCCTACGTGACGGGAGTCTTCAAAACGCACCGCATCGTGCTCGG
>JALZBG010000011.1 GCA_030947645.1 Vulcanimicrobiota bacterium
CGATGTACGGCCTCGCCATTCTGCTCGCATTCGTAAACCAATGGGTCTCCGACGCCTTAATCGTGCTGGTGGCGCTGATCTGGTTCATTCCCGATACGCGCATTGAAAAACGTACTGCCGAGTCCAACTGAAGTAAGCGGGAGCGGTTCGGACGGCGCTTCGGTCGGCGGCCGCAAGCGACGTTCGAACCACATGACGTCGTGCCATGCACCGCTCTTAAACCCGACGGCATGATACACGCCGACGGGCGTGAATCCAACGCTTTCGTGAAGGCGTCGACTTGGTTCGTTGGGGAGTGTCATGCCTGCGAACGCCGCGCAATAGCCTTGCGCGGTGAGGATGCTGAAGAGTTGCGCATAGAGCCGGCGCCCGATACCCAGACGCCGCGCCTCAGGTGCGACGTACGCGCTGACATCGACCGACCACCGGTACGCCGCACGCCCTCGATGCGGCGATGCGTACACGTAGCCGAGCACGCAGCCGGCCCGTTCGAACACGAGCCACGGAAGGACATCCCCCGCATTCGTGATTCGCCGCCGCATCTCATCCGATCCGGGAGGGATTAGTTCGAACGACATTATGGTGTTCGCGACGACCGGGTCGTAGATTGTCGCCAGCGCCGCGGCATCGTCGGGCGTGCATCTCCTTATCATGTCAGCCACCACGTTCCATGTTCTACCCAACGGCAGCAGTGTCGGCACTCACTGCGACGGGTTTCGGCACGAACCAGGTGGCGGGCGGTTTTAGCGTATAAAGGGGGGCGAATCATGGGCAAAGACGCGGCGGGCTCGAGCAAACTTTCCGAGTTGAGCAATCGCGGCGAGATGAGTAAAGCTCGGTTGGAAGCATTCAGCGATGGAGTCTTTGCCATTGCAATTACGGTGCTCGTGCTAGAAATTCGCATACCAACCATCGAGAACGCTAATTCCAACCAACTGCTGCACGCGTTGGTAGCGCTCTGGCCCCAATACGTCAGTTATGCCGCTAGTTTCCTCTTGATACTCTTCATCAACCTCAAAGCTAGTATCGTTCTGTATTTCTTGCTCGCCATATTTTTCCTGACTCCGCGCGGTGTTGAGGAGTTGGACGCATGACGAATTCGCCCATAGAAGAAGTCGAATTCGTGGTAGTGGGTTGCGGACCCGCCGGCGGTACCGCGGCTCGGGAAGCGGCCCGCGCCGGCACCGAGACGATGGTCCTTGAAAAAGACGCAATTGTGGGCGCCAAGCGCGTGTGCGCGGCGGGTTTGCGCCCGGGATTCGCCCGAACGTTCGATTTGCCGCAATCGATCATTCATTTCGATACCCCGCGAATAGCGCTGTTTACTGCGGCAGACCGCTGTTACGATTTTACCGTTACCCCGGCGCACACGACAACGCGCGAAGAACTCGATGGGACCATCGCCGAACTTGCGCGAGGGGAAGGCGCCGAAATCCGAACTTCATCCCTGTTTCGCGGGTATGAGCCGCAGGATAACTCGATCGTCGTTCATTATGCCGACGGACGTTCCGGCGAGCGCAAGGCGCTGCGCTGCCGGAATCTTTTTCTTGCCCAAGGCGCGACGGCGCGCCTGGAGGAAACGCCGTTCCATTTTCGACTTTGGGACGCTGGGCTGATTACTACCCTTCAGTACCGAGTCTATCTTCAACGGCGAGCGGCACAGATCGCGTACAGCACTCTGGAGCTCCATTACTTTCTAACAAAAAGCCGCCGTCAAATCGTAGGCTGGATGTTCCCAAAACGCGACCACCTTGCGATTGGGCTGGGCGTGGTCGGAAAAATGCCCGGCAAAGAATTGCGTGACGAACTGAATCGTTTCACCGAGCGAGTGCAGGCACGTCTGTATCCCGATGTTCCGATGACCGTGCGCCAAGAAGGCCATCTGCTGTACGGGGGATTTCCCAGGCACCGTATTGCCATCGACGCAGTAATGGTAGGCGGCACCGCCGCCGGCTTAGTCGACGCGACCACGGGTGAAGGTATCTATGAAGCCGCGCTCAGCGGACGATTCGCTGCCTTAGCGCTTCGTGAGAGTCATCGCGGCACGATGTCGGTGGGAAAGCTGTACGAACGTTGGACAAAAGACAGGTTGTATCGCAAACTTTCATCCCGCGTGGCGTTGCTCAGCTTCTTGCAACGGAAACAGCGGCGCTTCGACGTCCTTTTCCGGCAATTAGCTACGACGCCCCGATTTGCCGACATTATGCAACGTGAAGACGAGGAATTGAAATTTGCGGACCGGGCATATTTGTGCTGGCAGATCGCGAAGTTTTCCGCCAGCGCTGCCGTCGCTTAGTCGTCGTTCAGCGTTTGCTTCTTGAAACCGCTCAGACCGGACTGCAAAGCTTGGAAGTGCCCCGGCCATCGATGGAACGCTGGCTGACTGCCGAGGGATCCACAAGCGTGCGTACACGGGCAGCATTTCCGCAAGTTAACGAGCGAGAACGTAGCGAGTTTCCAACCGAGCACGCGATAAGAGTAAAGGTTCCCCCGGTTGTCACGGCCAGCACGTTGATACCAACGTGGAAGGCACCACGATGACAGCGACCCAGTTCAAACGTCACAGAGTAGGTAATGAACGGTACATAATCAACAAATCCACAAGCCCGAAGCGGGGATGAGCAAACCCGCCGGGAATGCGACCCACAGTTTGGAATCCGCATTTTTGCCAGAGGCGTATCGCGGCTATATTTGTAGCCACTACGGCGTTAAACTGAATTGCAACATACCCGAAAGATCGTGCACGATCCAAAGAGTCCAAGGCAATATATGTACCTAGTCCTCGACCGCACTTGTTTTGAGCCACAACATAGTTGCCGTTTGCCACGTGGGATCCACGGAATGGTTGATTTGGCTTAATGCAATACGCCGCACTAATCTGGCTGCCTTCGATGAGAACAAACGTTGCCCGACCTGGCTCAAACCAAATAGACCTCATGACCTCGGAAGAAATGCCGGCGTCCCAGGCGTGAGTCTCGCCCACGACCAAGTGCGCACGGAAAATGCCGTCGATCGCCGGAAGATCATCGAGGGTTGCTTCACGAATGTGAAACGCCACTTAGAATCTCACATGAAAACCGGACCGATTCTCCTTTGTCGCGGTGACTGTCCAAAACGATGCTTCATCGAATGTCAATCCGCGTGCAGTGAACGGTGCGCGTGCGACGTCTTTACAGTGTACCCACCATTATGCTCAAACGCGAGCACGAGAAAATAGTCGTCAGTCTGCCCATCGTCGGTCCTTAGCATGAAGATGTCGCCGCCCGGTACATGTGTCCGCAGATACGAGCGGATCGTTGAACAGTGCAATCAACTTGTCCGCCGATCTACCCGGAACATCTGCTTGCGGTACCATTGACTCAACAGAAGGTTGCTCCCGGTGAAACTTAGGTGTGAACCGGTATCTTCCGGGAAGTACTCTATCCACAATCCCTCGCTGGGGTCGACGAAGTGCACGGCGCGATCGTTATTTTCGTCGGCGCAAGTTACATACACGCGGTCCCTCCCGAAGGTCATTCCCCAGGGCTTTCAAGGCCGTTTGAAGTCTCGGATAGGCGTCCAGCTGATGCGGTCGACTTCATGCACCCGCTCGCGATATAGGCCGACACGGAACCGCCGTTCCAGCCGAGTCCCGGAATCCTCGGACCCGGCGAAGAAAATGCGCTCCTCTGCAGTGATTGCTTTCAAAGTGGTCCCTGGATCAGTGCGGCAGTATGCGTATTCACGGCGTATACTCCATCCAAATCGACGGCTTCGCGAGCGGGACAAAGCCAAATTGGCTATACAGCTTTTGCGCAGTGCTCGTTGCCAGGATCCAACGCCGCAAACCTTGCAACTCTGGATGCGCCAACACAGTTGCTAGCAACCACGTGCCAAGACTACGACCGCGGTATTCCTCCAGAATAAACACATCGCAGAGCCACGCGAAGTCGGCATAATCGGTCACCACGCGAGAGAATCCAATTAACTGCTCCTTTTCAAACAACCCGAAGCAAAGAGAATTGCGCATCGATCGGTCTATACGATCGCGACTCCTTTGCGCGGCCCAATACGTTTGCTGGAGAAATGACTCGACGACGTCATTATCGATGCGCGAAGCGTCGGTCGTGACGAAAAAATCGCCATCAGTTCGTTCGTAAGGCATACGTTGCTCTCGTTTTTCGCATTTTGGTCTGCTAGCGGGGGGTTAGAGAGATTAACATGACTGGAACTTTGCGTTTGGGAATAAGAGTCGATGGTTCTTCTGCAATCACACGTAAACCGTACCGTTTGTAGAACCCAATGGCGTGCGGATCGCTGTGGAGCCACAACCGCTTCGCCTTTTGCGCACGCGCAAATGAAATCATGTGATGAAAGAGCGCTGCGCCGAAGCCGATGCGCATGAAGGCGGGTTCGACGAAGAGGTCGCGCAGGTATGATTCATCGTCATCGACGCGCAAAATGGCATATCCTGCGACGTCCGCACCGTTTTGGGCTACGATCCCGTGTTCATCTTTGAGATATTTCGGCCGCACGATCATGTCGTCCTTAATTGCGGTCATAAAAGCATCGTCGTACCCCCATGAACGCTTGGAGCGAAGCGCCAATTGAGTTAGCGCTTCAGCTTCTTCCGGCTGTGCTCTTCGAATGATCATCCTACGCCTTCTTCATCGCGGATACTTGGTGGTAACTGGCAAGTACCGCTGATTCCCTTGCGGCATCCCACCCGCGGTTACGGGCGCTATCTGAACGACCTTTTATCCACTCGTACGTCCGCAGTGCGGTTTCGGGAAAGGGACGCGTTTTCAGGCCTGTTGCAATCGCTCGATCGATTCGTACCTCAAATAGTCCATTCTCGTTCTCCGGTATCCAGTAGGGCAGATCGGCGTCTATCTCCACCGAGGCACCTTGTAAAATGTCGTCCTGGACCCAGGTGAGCGTTCCGCGACTATCTGTAATCTCTAAGCATACGTTTAAGAAACTACGCATCGTAGCTCCGTCGGTCGGCCCCGTAAGATTTACCGTCCCGGTCAAACCGGATTGCGCATTACGCATCGTCCAATCGGCCAAGTCAGCGACGTCAAGCAGTTGAACCGGACGGTCTGGCGACCCTGGCGCCAAGATTTCGCCGCCGCGCGCCGCACGCTCTATCCAATAGGTAAGCCGGTCAAGGTAATCATGGGGACCCACCATCATTCCAAGCCGAAGATTCAGTACGCGACCCGGCATCGCGGTTTCTGCAGCGCTTTCGCACAACGCTTTCCTCATCCCGTATGTTTCCGGATCATCTTTATTGGGATCAGCACCCGTGGGCAAGTCTGCAACGGGATCCGATTCGATGGCGTTGGTCGGCACGGGCCAAGGATAGACACTTATGGTGGATATGAAAATGTAGCGGCCAACAGCATCGCGCAACATTCTCGCGGACCCATCGACTGCCGCGGGCGTGAAGCCGCACGTGTCGATGACGACATCCCATTCCCGGTCCTGAAGCGTGCCCATATCCTTTTCGCGATCGCCTACAATCCAGTCCACTCCAGCCAACCCTTGCGTATTATGGGAGCCCCTGCCAAAGACGGTCACTCGATGTCCCGCCTGGACTGCCGCTTCGATCAAAGCTCTACCTACGAACCGGTAGCCTCCGATTATAAGAATCTTCACGGTGGCGACATCCTTCGATAATTGCGAGGCCCCTGCCAAGCCTAGTGGGATTTCGCCCGATGCCGTCGCCCTCGGGACGCGAAATTTAGCTGGCACCCGAAAACTTGTGCGGTGCTGAAGGTTCTCGCCGGCTCACTAGGAGCTGCGGGAGCTCTTCTTGCATTCGTTGCGCTCGTACGTAGGGTTGCTCCATCCTTATCGCTCCGTAGATAATCGTTTCGAGGTCGACGGTGCAAATGCCGCCCGGTCAAGGTTCGGACAACTTTGCGCGGTCTTACGCGACAAAAGTAAAAAATGTATGAAAACGAAGAGCGTCCAGGGACCTTTGCTCGGTTCAGACTTTTTTTATTTTTTGTCACTAAGCTAGAACCGTTGAACGCCGCCGAACGCGGTGTTCGGGAGGTTCCAATGTTTATACGCACGATCTCGCGCTGGGCATCAAGTCTAAGCTCAGCAATCCTTCTTTTCACAATTCTCGCGGGAGCATCAGCGAATGGGTCTTCGACGATTCAGATTACGGCTGTGCCCAGCTCGTTTACACCAAATAGAATCGTCATGCATGTCGGCCAGACGACGACACTCGAATTCAATCACACCGAAGGCGTGCACGGTATCGCCTCGAGCGATCTCGGTATCCCCAACACCATTCTCAGTGCCGATAAGACGAACCATATCGAGGTGACTCCAAAAAAGGCTGGGACGTTTACCATTCGCTGCCAGACC
The DNA here is from genome assembly GCA_030947645.1 of Vulcanimicrobiota bacterium. Taxonomy (GTDB): domain Bacteria; phylum Vulcanimicrobiota; class Vulcanimicrobiia; order Vulcanimicrobiales; family Vulcanimicrobiaceae; genus JALZBG01. The sequence continues at coordinate 6,364 of JALZBG010000011.1, forward strand.
ATTTGCGGCGACAAGCACGCAGACATGGCTCTGACCGTTGTCGTTGAACCGTAAAGCGGTTATCGCAACCGTCGCGTTGACCGCCGCGGGGGTGCTGAGCGGGATTGGGCGCAGCTTCGCTATGCCCCCGTTCGCACAAGCGTACGCTGCAAAATGCACGCTGTGCCACACTTCGGTACCCGGCCTCAATGCGTACGGGCGCTACGTGCAGCGCACCGCATACGCTGCGCTGGATCACGCCACCCTAAAAAAGTCACTGCCCGTATGGGTCGGAGTTAATCCATCGTTTGACTCCCAAGATCCAAATGCGCCACATAAACTGCAGTTGGGAAACGTAGCGGTTCATGCTATCGGCAACACCGGCAACTGGACGTATCACGTTCAGCAATGGCTGCAACAAAACGGTCAAGCAGGCGGCCTGGACACCGCATGGGTCAGCTATAATAGCTTGTTTGGCAGCAACGGACATCTTTTCTTCGGGAAGATTCAGACACCGGCACCTTCTCCCTTTGGGCAGTGGTTCGATCTGGCCGGCTTTGCCGCACCCGGTTTAACGGTGGGAGAGCACCAATACCAGTTAGCCAACAATCGCTGGGGCAGCCGCTTTTCGTACGTGCATGGTTCGCTCGACGCGGAGATCGCGTGGCTGGGTGCTGGCGGCGACCTCGGCGGCTCGAGCAACTTCTCAAACAATACCGATAAAACGCTGCAATGGAAGCTCGCTAACGCAAATAAGGACCGTCCGCTCGAATTCGGTCTTTTTGGGTCACGCGGTTCTTCCCCATTGCCCGAAGGCGGTACGGATCAGTATCGCTCCATCGCGGGATACGTACAGCGAGATCCTATGGGCGCTTTGCCAGGCATCCTTTTAATCTATCAAAATGCCCTTGATGCAAATCCCGGCGGCGGCAATGCTGCCGCTGCGAGCACAGCCGCGACCTTTGAACTCTTCAAGACTTTTCTCCATCAGGATTTACTCGTGAGCGTGCGTAAGGAATTCACGAACGACGGTCTGGGCAATCAATTACAGTCGGGAAACGTCGACCTGGAGTACCATCTCGCACGCTTTGTCCATGTCTACGCGGAAACGTACATGGCTCAGAACAAAAAGCCCGGTTACCGGTACATGATTTGGTGGACGACGCCGCTGAGCCGCAGCAAGCAGTTGTAGACGCGTTGTCGGACAACGTTACCATTTTACTGAGCCGCGCGAGTGTTAGAACTGGGTGACATTCGTTCGTAAATCGCGCTCAGCGCTGCGGTCGCTTCAATGATCTTTCGTGACGCCGTTCCGCCGAAAACAATTGAGATCGTGGTCGTTAACCATTCCCATCGCCTGCATCCACGCGTACACGATTACAGGTCCAACGAATTTGAAACCGCGCTGCTTGAGAGCCGCGGAGAGTTGCTCTGAAAGCGGGCTCTTGACTAGGGCGGGAATGGTGTTTTGGATCTGTTTCCCGCCGATGGTGCACCATACGAACGTCGAAAAGTCTTCACCGGCTCTCTGCATTGCCAAGTAGGCGCGTGCGCCGCCAATCGCTGCAATGATTTTAGGACGTGAGCGCACAATTTCCGGGTTATCCATCAGGCGATTGACATCGTTTTCTCTGTACCCTGCTACCGCGTTTGGATCAAAACCGTCGAAAGCTATGCGAAACGCATCGCGTTTGCGTAAGATCGTGATCCATGCCAATCCCGCCTGGAATCCGTCGAGGACGAGCGCCTCCCAGAGCGCGCGACTATCGTGCTGCGGCACGCCCCACTCCTTGTCATGGTAATCGCGCAGAAGCGGGTCGTTTTCAGCCCAAGCGCAGCGCCGGCGCGAGGTCATGTTCTCAATGGTGGATGAAGCCGGTTGCTTCTTTCATCGTGGCGTCAAGGCGCAAGGCTTCGCGTGCGTATTTGCGGTCTTCATGCCCCGCTGCAGTCTTAATTCGCACGAGCACTTCGTGCGGATGAACTTCTTTGACGGTGCCTTCTTCTTTTGCCCCGTCGATATACACCCGATCGCCTGCTTTCAGCATCTTTTTCCTATCCTTCTTAACTGTTTTCACTGGTGGGTTGATTGGGAAGGTAGCTTTGGTGATCACCGGCCCCGCTTCGCGAAATATTAGGCCAGTTTGGCTTCGAGTTCAATCTCTAGACTTCCGCGCAGTGCGTTGGAAACAGGGCACGAGCGCTCGGCTTCACGGGCGAGGTCCTGAAACTTCGCGTTATCCATTCCGGAAATATCACCGCTTACGTTTAAGTTCATCTTGGCAATCTTAAAGCCGCCTTCAACCTGCTCCACCGTGCAAATGGTCTTCGTCTCGATGCCAGTCGCCGTAATTCCTTTTGAACTAAGAACGGCGCTTAGAGCCATGCTGTAACAGCCGGCGTGTGCGGCCGCGATAAGTTCTTCCGGATTGGTACCGGGAACATCGCCGAATCTCGTGCCGAAACTAAACGGAAGATTCTTGATTGCCCCACTCTGTGTCGAGACTGTCCCTGAGCCGCCCTTTACGTCCCCGGACCATGTGCCGGATGCGCGCCGATGAATTGACATTGTATTCCTTTCGAAGGTGTGTTGATGCATTCGGCCGCCCGTTCGACATCAGGGCAACGGATACCATGCGGCAAACGCTCCCAAACTAGGCGTGAACCAAGATAGCTTAAACATTGTGCCCTTCTTTTAAAAAGTTGTCGTAAGCGTGCCAACGAGAGGAAGTACCATAATCAAAAATCACTCATTATCTGTACGTTCTGCCGACGTAGTCCCGCGTGGCAGAAAAAGCGATTAGCGAAGCACGGCGACAGTTCGGCGATGATCTCGAATATGATTGGGCTATCGCCGTCACCGATTACTGTGCGGGTCGTTTCGGCCAATGTCGCACTAAAGGGGTTTTTTGCCCGGGGGACGCGTAACGTCCAGCATCTAACTAACCAATAACGGACGTTGAACAACCGTATGCATGTTTTGGTGACCGGCGCGACGGGATACATCGGGGGACTCCTGGTGCCGTTGCTTCTCGAACAGCGACATCGGGTGCGGTGCATCGCACGAAACTCGGAGCGTCTAAACGGGCGATTCGAGGGTGCTGAGATCGTCGAAGGCGACGTCAGCAATGACAAGAGCTTGCAAACGGCGTGTGGCGGCATCGATGTGGCTTACTATCTCGTGCACGCAATGAGCGACGCGAGAAATTTCCGCGATGCCGATCGCAAAGGCGCACTCGCTTTTGCGTCTGCCGCCCGCCAAGCCGGCATAAAGCGAATTATCTACCTGGGCGGTCTGGGCGATGATGCCGCTTCGCTCTCGCAACACTTGCGAAGCCGTCACGAAGTCGGTTCTATTTTGCGGCACAGCGGAGTTCTGGTTGTAGAATTTCGCGCAGCCGTAATTATCGGGCCCGGTAGCGTATCGTTTGAGATGATGCGTTACCTCACCGAGCGTCTTCCGGTGATGATTGCTCCCCGCTGGGTTGAGACCCTAAGTCAACCTATCGCGCTACACGATGTTCTCGCCTATTTGGTACAGGCACTCGACCTGCACATCGAGTCCTCACGGGTATACGAGATCGGCGGTTCGGATGTCATTTCCTACAAGGATATGATGCTCGAATTCGCGCGGTTACGCGGTCTACGTCGAACGATTTTTGTCGTTCCGCTCTTTACTCCACGCCTTTCATCGTATTGGGTGCATTTGGTGACGCCGATCGCGGCGCGGATCGCCCAGCCGCTCATTTTGGGCTTGCACAATGAGGTCATCGTAAAGGATGACCGGGCGGCAACCAATTTCCCGAACATCCGTCCCGTAAATTTTGAAACAGCCGTTACCCTTGCGCTTGACCGTTACCGCACCGTGGGCCCCGAAACTACGTGGTTCGACGCCTTCGACGTGCGCCGTTTGCCGACCGAGTTCACCGGAGTTCGCGAAGGCATGTTGATTGACAGGCGCGAGCGGGTAACGGATGCGCCGGCGCGGGCTGTGGCCGGAGTGTTCGAGAGCCTCGGCGGAAAACGCGGCTGGCTGTACGGAGATGCATTATGGAAGCTGCGCGGTTTCATGGACTTCGCCGTTGGTGGCGTTGGGCTGCGGCGCGGTCGACGCTCGGCGACTCAGTTGCGCGTTGGGGACGCGGTAGATTTTTGGCGCGTCGATGCATACAAGCCCGGCCATCTGTTGCGGCTGCGAGCAGAGATGCGGCTTCCGGGAACGGCGTGGTTAGAATTCGAGGTCGAATCACTCGACAATGGACGCTCGCGATTCAAGCAAAGTGCATTTTTCGAGCCGCGCGGCCTTTTGGGTTACATATATTGGTATAGCGTTGCAGTCTTTCACGGTCTCATCTTCGGTAATATGGCAACGCGCATCGTCCGAACGGCCGAACAATTGAGCACGCGCGCTTCGACGAGCTCAGCATGACAATTCTGCATGGCTTGACAGTATCGTGCTGACGTACAAAGCCTTAAGACTGGCCGTGATAATCACTGCATGTCTTGAAGTCGCATCGCGGAGCGATGTTATGATTGCTGCGGCGCAGAACGTCCCTGTGCCCAGCGCACCGGTTGCATCTCCATCTCCTAGCCCAGGGGCGCCGGACGATCCATGCGGCGGCGACGCACGTTTGTTGGCGACGCTCAACCGTCCGACGGTCGGTTACAGCGCATGTGCGGTCGCTCCCGGGGCGATCATCCTAGAGGAGGGTTACCAAGTCCAAGAACAAGGCTCTGGTGCAACCGCGTCAATAGCCACGCAATATCCGCAGAGCTTTACTCGCATCGGAGTAGGAAGGGGACTGGAATTCGACGTTATCGGACCATACTACAATACGTTAGCCGGCCCGGATGGAAAGGGCGGGTCTCAACGTACCCACGGTTATCAAGATTCTGGACTCGGGCTGAAATACGAATTCGTTCCGAGGGGGCGATACACTATCGCAATTGACGCCCTATATACCGCTCCGAACGGATCGCCGGGGTACACGGTGGGCGGAGCAACAGAAACGATAAATTTCGACGCATCGTTCGCTGCAACACCGACCTTTGGAATCGGAGCGACGTTGGCATCCTCATTCACGAGCGGCTTCAACACGGACGGCAAGCTGTCACGCTTCAGCGTATTTACGCCCTCTGCAGTCCTGACCAAGCAGTTTAAGGGCTTCTATCAACTGTACGCGGAGTATGTTTACGTTTCAAAGCTTGGCCCGGATCGAGGGGGTCGGGCCTTTGCGGATTATGGAGTGCAACATCTCCTGAACAAGCACTTCGAGATCGATGTGGAGCTAGGAAATTCAATTACGGCAAATCCTAACCTTCAATTCAAGTATTTAGGGATCGGGCTTGGCGTCACGCTGCAGTGACGCATCGCACTTCGCGGCAAGTACGAAATCGCTTTCCGTTAAGCCGTTGATTTTATGCGTCCAAATTTCAAGGCGGACTTCGCCCCAACTTAAGTAGATATCGGGATGATGACGTTGCGCTTCAGCAATTGCGCCAACTTGGACGACGAACGCTAGGGCGTCTTTAAAGTTCTTGAAAGGGTACCTTTTTTGGAGGTGATGATTGTCTATCACTTGCCAACCAACTTGAAGTTGGCTACACAGCGGCACAATCTCATCCTCTGAAAGCGGCGGTACGCCTCCCTTGCACGGGACGCAGGTTCTGTCTGCTAAGCTACTTATCGCACCGGTTCCCACGACGCCGGCTTCTTTCCAGACGAAGGAAAATGATGATGGCGGCACGCGGCGCGGTTTTCATACCGTATCATTATGTGTAGTATTGAGTGGGTCCCGTTCGCGCCCTAGTCCCTTTGGGGGGCCGAAACGTACGGCGAATCGTGCGCGCCGCCAACGACGGCTCTTCAAATGTCGGGGTCGGGGTATCTTCAAACGTCTCTAGTGTAGAGCACCGATCAGGGTGCTCTGGACATGACGCCTGTTAGGGCGGCAAAAGATAGGAGTAACGGCATGAGTGAGTTTACCTACCTCTTTCGTGGAGGAGAGCAATCAAGGTCGCCCGAGCAAATGGAACAGCACATGCAAAAATGGGGCGTGTGGATCAACGATCTGCGTGCGAAGGGCTACGTCAAGGAACTGGGCCGCCCTCTCGAGCCCGGCGGCAAGGTCGTGCGCGGTCAAGCAAAGACCATTACCGACGGTCCGTATGCTGAAACGAAGGACATTGTAGGCGGCTTCCTGATTGTGCAAACTGAAGACCTCGGGCAGGCCGTCGAACTGTCACGCGGTTGTCCGATCCTTGAACGCGGCGGAATGGTCGAAGTGCGCCCGGTCATGGAGTTGAGTCTGACATAGAGCCGAGCGATCGTCTCTTTCGGCGGGAGTCAGGGCGCATCGTCGCAACGCTGACGCGCGTCTTTGGAATAAAAAACCTGGCGCTGGCAGAAGACGTCACGCAAGACGCCTTCTGCCGCGCGCTTGAAGTTTGGAAGTTTCGCGGTGTCCCCACTAATCCGTCCGCCTGGTTGATGGCGACTGCGAAAAACCGCGCGCTTGACGTACTACGCCGGGAACGGACAGCGCGAAACTTCGCGCCGGCACTGGAGCGTCGGCTCGCACGTGAAGTGACCGTCGAGCCAGCCATGGACGAACTCTTCGATGAGAACGCGATCAAGGACGATCGGCTGCGCATGATGTTCTCGTGCTGCGATCCAGGTCTAGCAGAAAAAGCGCAAGTCGCGATAGTGCTGCATTTGCTTTGCGGCTTCAGCATTGGCGAGATCGCGGGCGCTTTCGTCAGCACGAAGGCTGCAGTCGAAAAACGAATCGAACGCGCAAGACATGCGCTCACACGGTTAACAACGCTGTTCGACATCGCCGACGCCGCCGATTTCGCCGATCGGCTGCCGTCGGTCCAGCGCGCGCTGTACCTGCTCTTCAACGAAGGTTATCATGGCGCGTCTGCCGAGTCTCCGGTGCGCAAAGAACTATGCCGCGAAGCTATGCGCTTGGGATCGCTGCTGTGCGCGCATTCTCTTGGCGCGACACCGGCGTCGCAGGCGTTGCTTGCACTCATGTATTTGAACGCGGCTCGTTTGCCGGCGCGGCTCGACGCTGCCGGCGATTTAGCGGCGCCGTTCGACACCGATCGCTCCCGCTGGAACTCTCGCTTTATCACCGAGGGACGGCGCTTGCTCGAACTCGCGTCTACGGGTCGTACATTGAGCACGTATCACATCGAAGCCGCAATTGCGGCCGTCCACTCGGACGCGCAGCGTATTGAAGAGACGGACTGGGCGCAGATCATCTCGTACTACGATACGCTGCTCGCGCTCGCCCCATCGGCGATCGTTGAGCTAAACCGTGCGGTTGCCGTCGGACAATTAATGGGTCCACAGCGCGGCCTCAGCGAGATCGACGCAATCGCGGATGGCAAGCGACTGAGGAACTATCCTTTCTACTTCGCGGCTCGCGGTGAGTTCGAACTTCAAACCGGAGAATTGACACACGCGCGCCGGCATTTCGAAGTCGCAGCCGGGCTCGCACGCAGCCCGATCGAGCGCCGCTTTTTTCAGCAACGCATCACCGCCTGCGCGACAGGTGATTGATCAGGGGAGATCCCAGCCGAAGTAGACCTCAACTTTGCATATCTTGTCGCCTTTGAACGTGTGAATCTCGGTATTACGAAAGCGATTTCCGTCGTTCTTAGTGCTTTCGTAGGTCACAATGACCTCATCCCCGGCCTCGAGCAGCCGCTTGAATTCGAATGCCTCGATACGTTTTGCGTTGGGCCAACAGCGCTCGAAATATCGGGCGCGATCGATCCCGATATCGGCGGGGCTGTAAAACACAAAGTCGTCGCTAAGATGTTCTTCAATAACCCTACGGTCGCCGGACTCGTAGGCGCCGTAACAGTCGCGTACGATCTGCGAGCGGTTGGTGGCAGTCACTGGTCCGTCCGCCGATAATCGCGCTCGCCGGTAGCTGGGTTCTCGAAGACATCAATGAGTTTATCACTCGTTGGGTCGGTAAAGCGTTCGCCGGTGAACCGCCAATCCTCGCCGCGATTCACGCTCGGCGCATAGCGCCGGCGCTCGACGAGCAGCGCGACAAGCACCACTGCGGAATACACAGCGAGAATCGGCCAAGTGCCGTCTTTCCCGAGAGCAATTTGGATCAGGGCTAGGGCGAGTACTGCGCCGCTGAGTGCGAGCAGAACATTCCGTAATGTCACGACGCAGGCCCGGAGGCGACGGTGACCGCGGTACCGTACGCTACGATCTCGCTCATGGTGGACCCCAGTTCAGATGAATCGAACATCATGCGTACAACCGCATTAGCTCCCATCGACGTGGCGTTCTGCACCATGCGGTCCACCGCTTGGCGGCGAGTGTCCTCCAGCAGCGACGTATACTCGTGGATTTCGCCGCCAACCAGACTTCGCAACCCGGCGATGATATTGCCACCTAGGCCTCGGCTGCGCACAACTACTCCGAATACCTGACCGTGCGTTTCAACGATTCGGTATCCGGCAACATCTTCGGTCGTAACTACGATCATGGTCTCCTCCAGCGTGCTTCGACTCCCTCAAGGACGTTGTCTATTCCCAACCCCCAGACCGGCAAGTTCGATGGGTTCGGGCAATACCGACAGCCGTCGCAGCTTGGAATTCGCATGGCGATCGGCTACGATGTTAGTAAGCGCGTCAAAGCAACGATGACTTTTGCAAATCTGTTCAATCGGTGTTTTAGAGGATCACCGAAGGCGCGGAGCGGTGACGATTTACTTGGGGCCATGTTTCGACAAGCGCAACACGACGGGGGACGTGGGCTTAACATGACACGGGATCAGAGCAACATTGCAAAGACTAGGGGAGTTGGGAGGTTAGATTCCTGAGTCGTTCCGGGACTGACGTAGCTTGCTGCCGCAACTCCTCATACGTAGCGTACTCCGCAGTGGTGGGTTTGTCGTAGGCCATGTCAAGCTCGTTCATGAGAAATGCCAGGTGATCGCGCAGCTTCGTTTGATGCAGTAAGTCACCTTCGCTCGAACGGATCTTCATCTGCACCACGTCACCCAGTACACCATCGAGCTCTGCACGCTTGGCGCGTGGAAGCCGGTTGCGTGCCGCCATCGCGGCGTTGATCGAGCGGTTGAGATCGTCCAGCGTGTTGCGAATGCGCATGGCGAGCGCTAAGCGTGCGGCAAGCGCTCCCAACGCGGGATGCAAACGCGGGTCGAGTTCGATATGAAACGATTTCTGCAGCTTCTTGCCGCCGTAGTCGAGTACTACATTATACGCACCGGGCACGGCCGTCGGGCCGTTCACGCCATCATCGATGTCGTCGCCCGTCGGCATGTGAAACCCAGTAACTTCCTCGGCGGGCGGATAACGCATATCCCACTGAAAGGCATTCATGCCGGACTCAATGGCGGTCAACTTGTGTAATTCGCGCGCGATCTGCTGGGCGTGATGCATCTCCGACAGCGCTTGCGGTGACGGTTGCTTCTCATGCTTGTTGCGACGGTGCAGCGCAAAGCTGCGGACGACGTGACCTTGTGCGTCCAAAAACGTCAGTGATACCGAGACTTTGCCGTTGTATTTGGTCGGCACATTAAAGAACACCGTCGCTCCATATTCCGGGTTCTGGCCGGAATTGGGAATCGCGAACGGAGCGTTACCGTACGCACGCGAAAGCCACGCGGTCTCCGGCGCAAACAGCTGCGCGTTCGTAATGCTGGGTTGAGTTTGCTGAGCGAGCTGCTCGAGTAGTGCTAGGTTGTCGAGGATCCAGAACGCGCGGCCGTGCGTGGCAACGGCAACGTCACCTTGTCGCGCATCGATTGCAATATCGCGCACTTGTACACCCGGCAGGTTGAGGGTGAGCGGCTGCCATTTTTCGCCGCCGTCTAAACTGAGGTATATAGTGCTGCGCGTTCCGGCGAACATTACACGCGGTTCGCGAGGGTCTTGGCGTATGGCCAGCACGTACTGATCGTTCGGCAAGCCTTGCGTCATCTGCGTCCAGTGGCCGCCATAGTCCGTTGTTTTGAAAAGATATGGATGATAGTCGTCCCACATGTAGCGCGATGCGCTCAGGTAGGCGGTCGAGGCTTGCGTGGTCGATGGTTCGATGCTGCTGATCTGCGCCCACTGCGGCAAGGCCGGCGGCGTGACCGGCTGCCATTTTGCACCGCCATCGGTCGTTACGTGAACCAGGCCGTCGGCAGAGCCCGCCCACATTACATCGGCGCTTTTCGGCGAGACCGCGAGCGAAGAAATATCCGGGAAGGTTTCCGCCCCCGTTTGATCGAGGTCGATCGGTCCGCCGCTCGGGCCTTCGGTGCCCTTATCATCGCGCGTGAGATCGGGGCTGATACGCTGCCACGTTTGTCCGTAGTCGTCGCTCTTGAACACGAACTGCGCGGCCATGAGCAACTCGTGCGGTTTCACCGGAGAGAAAAAGATGGGGTGCGTCCAGCCAAAGCGGTAGAGCGTTTCGGCAGACGATGCGCCCGACATATACTTGGGCCAGGGAGTGACGTTTTTCACCTCGCCTGTCGCCGTCTCCATACGCATGAGGGCGCTGTAGTAGCCGCTGCCGTAGGTGACGCTTTCATTGCCCGGCTCGGGTGCGACGAACGTACTCTCGCCGAACGCAACACTATGCCATACGCCCAGCGTCAACCCTTCGTTCGAGGCGCTCGGACCTTCGAATGCACCTTCGTCTTGCGCGGCACCGTACACGTGGAACGGGAATCGTCGATCGAGCGCGATGTGATAGTACTGCCCCGTCGGCTGATTGTTTTCCCTGCTCCACGTCTTGCCGCCATCTACCGACACCGTAGCGCCGCCGTCGTCGCCTTCGAGCAGAATCTTGGGATTGTGCGGATTGATCCAAATGATGTGATGATCGCCGGGCGGTGTAAGCGACTTCCACGTCTTGCCACCATTGGTCGATTTGAAGACGCCGTCAACTTGCGGAGCGTACACGACGCTCGCATTGGTGGGATCGACGTAAATGCCCATATAGTAAAATGCCCGCTGGCGCAGTTTCATCTCGCTGTTGACATGCTTCCAGGTAGCGCCGGCATCGGAAGAACGGAACACCCCACCGTTGTGCGCTTGCACGATCGCGAACACGACTCGCGGATTGCTCGCGGACACTGAAACGCCGATCTTGCCCAGCAGCCCGCGTGCGAAGCCGGGGTGATCGGAAATGTTTGCCCAGTGCGCCCCGCCGTCGACCGTCTTATACAATCCGCTGCCCGGCCCGCCGCTCGTGAGCGCCCAGGGTGTGCGCTGCGCTTGCCACATGGAGGCATACAACACATTTGGATTGTGCGCGTCCATCACCACGACGTTGGCGCCGGTTCGCTCGTCCACGTAGAGCACTTTGCTCCACGTCTTGCCGCCGTCGGTCGTTTTGAAAACGCCGCGCTCGGGATTCGGTTTGAAGACGTGGCCCATCGAGGTTGCATACACGATATTCGGATCGCGAGGATGAATAACCAGGGAACTGGTCATGTGCGTGTCGCGCAAGCCCGCGTAATGCCAGCTCTTGCCGGCGTCGCTGGTTTTGTAGACGCCGTCGCCGGTATCAAAATCCGCGCGAATGTCTGACTCTCCGGTGCCGGCGTAAATAACGCGTGGATTTGAGGGCGCCACCGCCAGCGCGCCGATGCTGTCGGCAACACCTGGAATTTTGCCGTCGCTGATGTTCGTCCATACCTGGCCGTAATCGGTGCTCTTCCAAATGCCGCCTTCCACGCCGCCCATGTAAAACAAATTGGGATTGTCGGGCACGCCTGCAACCGCAACCACACGACCACCGATAAACGGCCCGATATTACGCCAATGCAGTTTGCTAATGAGTGTTTGCATCGGGGTACTGGTGGCCGCGGCGTTAACGCTGCCCGCAGCTACGAGGCCGAAAGCGATAAGAGCGAAAATTACCAGACGCTTCATGCCGAGTTAATGATTTGGTGGGCGGCGGGAATCCTTTTTGCTCCCCAAAGCAAAAGCGGCAGCCACTAAGGCATCTGGCCGACAAAAAGGAGCCTAGTGGCCCCAGTAAACAAACATCGACAACGCCGCCCCGCTCATGAGCGCGATTGTCGCCAGTGACCAGCAATTGGCTACAATTGAATTGGTCCAACGTCCCATTATTGATTTCTTATTCGTAAGAACATGCGTCGCCACGAGCAACGGGACAGCCGCGACGCCGTTGATGACCGCCGACCAAAAGAGAGTCTTTATGGGATCAAGCTTAAACAAATTCATGATCATCCCAAGCAAGATGCCAAGGCCCAGGACAGCATAGAATCGTGGAACTCGATTCGGGTGCTCATCGAGTCCATGCCGGAATGCAAACGTTTCCGCAGCGACATAAGCGGAAGACCCCGCAAGCGCAGGTATCGCAAGCAGCCCCGTCCCAATCATGCCCGCAGCAAATAAAAAGTAGGCAAATTTCCCCGCCAGCGGGCGCAACGCGTCCGCAGCTTGTTGCGCCGATGCTATATCATGCTTTCCGTGGGCGCCCAACGTAGAAGCCGTCGTAACGATGATGAAAAACATCACAACATTAGATAATGCCATTCCGGTATTAACGTCTAGATGAGCATCGGCGATCTCACTCGCCGTTGCCCCCTTGCGAGCAGCGATCGTAGACCGCCCGATCGACTTCTCTTCCTCAACCATCAATGACGACTGCCAGAAAAAAAGGTATGGGGTAATCGTCGTCCCTAGGACACCCATGAATGTGGTGATCCACCTAGAGTTTAAGTCAATGTGGGGAATCAAGGAAGAGCGTATGACCAAGAGCCAGTTTGGATGCACCACAAAAGCGGTGACAATATAGGCGAGCAACGCCAAGCACAAATACTTTAGAATATTGACAAGCTTCTTATACGAAAAAAACATTTGCGCAAAGAGGAGCGCGAAACCTAAGAGCACGACCCAAACTACCACTGGAAGTTTAAACAACAGATTGCCGGCCGCGGCCATCCCGGCAATATCCGCTCCGATATTGAACGTATTCGCCGCGATGACCATAGTGGCCAAGCTGTAGACGATCCAGAGCGGAAAACTTCTTCGAAGCGTGGCAGCCAGACCGACGCCGGTTACCATGCCGATGCGCGCACACATTCCCTGCACGACGGACATCATTGGCGTGGTGATGATAGCAACCCAGAGCATGGAAAAACCGGTAGTTGCACCGGTTATCGAGTAAGTGGAGATCCCCGAAGGATCGTCGTCCGCAGCGCCGGTTATCAGGCCCGGACCTAAATTTTTGACCCACCGGACAAACCGCCCGGGCGGCCGTTGTCCGGTAGGAACTTTCTCGACTTCAGCTCTCACAGGCCCTCCAGCGAGTCCTTTTCCACAGAAACGAAAAAGATAGCCGAACTGTCGCCACACGCAAGTAAAAACCCACGCATTCATCGCGCATGTTATCGCTGAAATGCAACGAAGCCGTTCTCAAAAATTGGACGACTTTCAAAATACTTCGACAGACGCTCAAAAAAGAGTGAGCGCGACAATCAAGAGCCGCGCCTTTGCCGTAATAGCCCGCTCCTAGCGGGTTATCGTACTGCTAAATTGCTAGGCCTTGCAACGTGCGCTTTGGGACTTGCTAATTCTCATATCGAGGCGCATAATAGGGCTCTATTCGCATCGCCCTACCGCTGCGGCGGTATGTTGCGTTGGCTCGTACCGCAATGTATATCAGGGGTGTTGCGCCAGATAGAAGACCCCTTATTTGCCGCTGTTAAGACATTCCGGCTCATTCGGATATCTCTGGCGATCGGCCGCTAAAAGGCGCACTATAAGAAAGAACCATATGCATTTAATCGCTACTCGAATCTTGGTATTTTTCGCTCTCTCTGTGCTGTTGTCGGCGTGCAGCAACACGGGTTACGGTGGGTTCGGGCTGACAGACCGCGGCCCGGGCGGCGGATCCTCCCCACCTCCGGGAGCGTTTACATCGTCGACGGCTGATCCCCTCGGGGATGCGCTCGCCACCACCGGTGGCACGGCATGGGATATCACGCAAGTAGACACATCGCGTCTCCTAAGCGGTGCTATAACGCTGACCGTCAATGTTACTTTCGCTCAAGCGATCTCGGCCGCAATTCTTCCCGCACCCGGTGGTACTCCAAGCGGCACGCAACTCGTTGCTACTCTTCTTTTCAGCACGGGGACGAGCAATGCATCGGTGCATTTTCCGCCAGGCGTTTGCCCAGGCAACGCGGTGGTCTCCAATGTAACCTATTTGATGGGCCTCACGGGCAAGAGGTTGGCGGACGGAAATTATGCCATCACGAACGCTGTAACCGGAAGCCAAACCGGCGAAGCGTCGGTAACATTCCCTGGGCCGAACACAGCTTCATACAATGTTCCGATTTCCGCAATCGGCGCGGGAACCGGCGCAACGAGTATGTTGGCGGTGGCAGGAAACGGGTTTGGCTTTACGGATTGCGCGCCAAACGCCGGGTTTATCGGAACCTAAAGCTGACCTCAAAAGCTCTCGAGAATCTGCATCTCCTACGAGACGCGAAAGGCAAGTCTGATGAACGTTAGAAACCTTGTCTCTTTTGTTACCAGCGGTCTCCTTGTGGCCTCGCTGGCTTCAGCCGGTAGCGCGACAGCCGCGCATCCGAATTCAACTCTTACGACGTGCGACGACGCGTCTTTTTCAATCGCCTGTCTCCTGGTGTTAGAGAGGGGCGGCGGCTACGCGATTGAAGCCGAAGCCAGACATAACACCGCCGTCTACGCGATTACAAGGTCAACCCGAAATCTGAATGATCCGCACGACCCAACCGTAGGTTTGGATAGTGCGGTTTATGGCGCAGACCGCTCGACGAACGTCATGAACTCAAACCAAGGCGTCCTGGGAACCTCTCTGCACGCGACCGGTGTACAAGGCGTCACCTACGCGACAACTATCGGTAACTTCGGAGTGTACGGTGAAGACGGCAATCCCGCAACGACCTCTGCCAATGTCGGCGTTGAAGGCATTTCCAGTCACAACGTAGGTGTGCTCGGTCGGACGAACACCGGGGTCGGAATCGATGGGTTTGCCCTGGGCACGGGCGCTGGGGTGGCCGGTTTTAGCAGTGGTAGTGGAGCTGGCGTGGTTGGTTTTTCTCTTAATGGCAACTCAGTTGAAGCCGATGGGTTTGCGAAACCGTCGCTAGTGGCTACCACTGTCTTTGGCATGCTCTTTCAGGGGTTTACGAACGTCCAAGGGAAACTAAAAGAGGTAGCATCGCTCGACAGTATGGGAAACCTGATCTTAGCGGGCAATCTCACCACCGGTGGCACCCCGCAAGCTATGGCGCGCACGGCGTCCGGTCGCAGCGTGGTCGCCTACATGCCCCGGCAGGCCGCTCCCACTATCGAAGATGTCGGCGAGAGCCAACTTCGGTTCGGTTTCGCTCACGTTCGCATCGACCCGGCGTTCGCACAGGCCATGGATCCGAGTCGCCGTTACATGGTTTTCATCACTCCGAACGGTGAGAGCAATTCGCTGTACGTAACACTAAGGGCGCCCAGCAGCTTTGATGTGCGCGAATCAAAATCTGGGCAATCAAATACGCCGTTTAGCTATCGCATTGTCGCAACTCCGTTCGGTTCTACCGCTTCACGCCTCCCCTCCGCGGCAGTCATGAGCGATCAGGCACCATCAACGTCAGCCGGCCTACTAAAAAGATTGCGCATACCAACACGCCATTAGGATCTTAATAACGTACGATACAACAGCGAAGCGAGCGGCTCGGGTCCGTAGAGATGCCACCCTCGGAACCGCAGCCGATCGAGCCGCCGCGGCCCATCTGGCGACCTACAATTACGATAGCCGTCCCTATCCGAGGTGAAGCACGCCATCTTGAACCCCATTGACCGCCCCATCCATGAGCCATTGAAGCGAAGCGCGGAAGAGAAGGGTGTGGTTCTTTTCCCACTGAGCATCGTGCGACGCACACGCCAGGTTGATGAAAACTTTGTGGCGTGATCCCAGATCCTCATAGAGTTGTTGCACCTGCAAGGGCGGTACATCTTTGTCGTGCGCGCCGGAAATCAGTAACGTGGGAGTTTGCATCTTAGCCGCCACTTCAGAATTCCAACCCCACACCGTCGTTTCCGGTGCGCGCCGCAAACCCTTGCCCCACGTCGCTCCGACGGGATCAGACTCGAGAAGCGCTGACCAGGCGGCATCGCGCACCTTCGGGTCGTATTGATCTCGACACGCTACGCCCTTATCCCATCCCGCTAACAAGTCGTTACGGGTCAGCTTGGTCATGGCTGCCCCCTTCGCCGGCAGCTTCTCCGGAGCGTGGCTAGCACTCGCGCGTTCGTAGGAGGGCGCTAACAACACCAAATTCTCGATTTTCTCAGGATGTTGCGCGGCATAGCCACCCGCCCGGGCGCCACCCAGAGACCAAGCAATTAGGCTTATGCGATCGACATGACGCTGTGCACGAATATAGTCGACAACTGCATCGATGTCGTTCCAATCTGAAGCGATAGTCGTTAATTGATATGGATAGCTCGGAGCGCAAACACTGGGAAGCAGTGCAGGGACCAAGGTTGACTGCTGGTCCATCGAGAGATTGCACGGATCGTTCATTTGCAGTGGTCGCGTCGATCTCCCGTAGCCTGTCAGATCGACCGCGAAAGCGTCGAAATTTGCGTAAGCCAAAAAGGCCATCCAG
>JALZBG010000052.1 GCA_030947645.1 Vulcanimicrobiota bacterium
GCTACGTCGTCACCCGTGGCGTGCCCATCCAGGGCGGTATTCATCCGCTTTGATGCCGAGCTTCGTGGGTATCCGCTAGACGCGCATGGCGTGACTTCCCCGTGCGCGCGAATCAGCGGCCCGCGGACGCAGCTGGTGGAAAGGGGACCGCTGGCGGTAAGCGTGCATGGGTATCTTCATTCTTTGAATTTCCAATCGAGTACTGGCTATAATGGCCTCACCATCCATGCGCCGAATGCCAACGGCAACGTGGCTCCGGTTCGAATGGCGGGTGTCGATCAAGACTATGTTGCACTCGCGGTTGACTCTTCGATCAACGACTACATCGTTGCAAATCAGGGTTATGAAGGAGAACAGTGCTGGTACATCGTCGCAAACGACCAGCACTTTTCCAACCGCCAGAATTGCGACACGAACATCAACGCCGTTCACGCCCTCGCCACGAATCTGCGAGACGAGCTGGTCGTCGTCGGCAACGAAGTGGGAACCGGAGAAGGCCGCATCGATATCTACGACCACCCGGCGTCGACAAACTCGCGCCTGGTGCGAACGATTAAGGGAGAAAAAACCGGTCTCGCATCCCTTTCAGGGACGCTGGGCTATTTCGACGTCACGTATTCTCTGGCGACCGATCCTCGGTCCGGCGCGATTTATGTGTACGACCATCTTTTCAACTTTCTCGGAGGAGGTACAATTCCGGGTGCCGGTCCCGCAAAGATCTCGGAATTTGCGGCATGCGCAAACGGCAACGTGGCTCCGCAGCGTGTCCTCTCCGGTCCGTCACTGAATCTGGTGGATTACGCATTCGGTGTCAACGAGCTCGCAGTCGACGATCGAGGAGAACTCTATTCGCTGTCGCGGGGGGCGTATGCGGTTGTTAACGTTTTCGGTCCGCAGGCTCGCGGGAATGCGCCGCCCCTGCGCACGTTCGTCGATCGCACTGCGGTCATTGGTTCCGTCGGTGCATCGATCGCTGTCCGCACACACGAGAGTCCCGGGGAGGACGCGCTTTCCGGGCGAGGAGTATAAATGACCTTCCAGCAGCCGCGAAATTAGCAGTTCAGTAGTGCGGAGAGCGCGCTTTCATGATAACGTTATCTGGCTGCGACGTTAACCGTTTGGGCATAGATCCTCGTTACTTTACTGTTGGCCGTCCTATCCGTATGTCGCACGAATAGTCGCCTTCCGAGGGTTTTATGCTACCACCAACCTCGGATACCAAGCGACGTTGGTGATGTTCGCGGACCTCGACGATGGTGCGGTCATTATGACCAACTCGGACGTTGGATTACAAGCAGGGACTCCCACTGCGAGTTGAGCTTTTAGGGAGCCGGTTTTGTGACGATATTAGTGAGTAATGTTACTGCGGCGGTCCGCGCCAATAGGCGACCGTTCACCGAGGCGCTCGTATTAACGGAGATCGACGCCAGCGCTAAAACGTTTCCGCTGAAATTTGAGCGCACGTTAATTGTAGCCGAACTGCCCACTTCCCAAAAAATGTTGCACGCTTGTGCCTGATTGATTAGCGTAACAGCGCTATCAGTTGCGGTCGTGAGTGTGGATGGAATTTGGAAGATGAAGACGCTATTGGGATTGCTCTGACCGTCGAGCGTGACGTTGCCGGTGATTGCTAATGAAACCGGTGCTTTATAGAGACCAGGTGGAATAACGGTGCCGCCGATATCCGCCGGCACCGCTGTGGGATTCACTCGTCCACCAGCGTTGTCATACGCAGTCGTTAAATCGAGTTGAGCCTGAGCCGCGACAGGATCAGCGGCGTGGATGGAACCGCTGACAACGGTGCCAGTGCCCGGGCCGCCGTTGAAGCCAGTCACCGCCGCGCCCGGACTGACTCCGAGGTCGCCGGTCACGATAGTTGGACCGGCGTTAGTCACTGTGGATCCCGCCAACACCGCGAAGGTTGCTGCCGAGCCAAGCGGGACACCTTGCCCGGTAACTGCGTTTTGCGCGCAAGACTGAACAACAGTAGGCGGGGCCGGCGGGGGCGGCACGATCGGCGGAAATAGCACACCGGGACCGCTCGGGTTTGGAGTTCCACGGGCCGGTGGTTCGCAGCACGCGCTGCCGCTGCCGCAGCCTGCCAAAGCGCCAAGTCCGAGGAAAGTTGCAAGCAACAGGATTGTCCTAAGCGCTTGGGGGGAACCGCTGCGTTCTTGCATGGATGAAGATCACTTTCATAGCTTTAGGCTGAGCCCGAGATACCGTCTCTTTTATCGGCGGAGCGGCGTGCAATTTTACCATTTGCAACTACCGAGCAATGACCGTGACGAAATCGGCGGACTTATCCCAATTACTGCGGAAGCTCAAATTGAAACGATTGGCATTTCTCTCCCCGCGGTTCTCGCTCTAGCGAACCCCGCGCCACCGCACGGGACGTCAATGCAGCACGGCGTCGCTGGCGGTTGGCGACGACTTTCCTAACAGGAAACGGAGCTGCTCCAGGATTGAGGATATTAACGGACTCTCGCTGAGGGTTTATTGCTGGGATGGGATTTATCGACGGTTGCAGGGCGACCGGTATCTGCGCTATCCCTCCCAGTCTTTACGACTTTTCGGTACCAGAGACGTCGGCGGGTTAAGCCCAACGCGCCCACTTCTCCGCGACCTGTTAGCAAAAAGCAAGCGGAACAGGAATATTTACGGCCGCAAGACACATGAATGGCATGCGATGCATGCCCGCAATCCTTATCGCGCTCGTGCTGTCGCTCGGGCAGCGGGCGCTTGCGGTCGAAGACATCGCATTGGACGCGCAACTGCAGGCGCTGGTGGCGTCGCATCAGGGGAAGGTGGCGGTCTACGCCACCGACGTTCGCAGCGGAAGAACAGCGTCAATCGACGCCCATACGGCTGTGCCCACCGCCTCCGTCATAAAGTTGGTCATCCTTTTCGAGGCGCTCAAACAAGTTCAAGAGGGCGGCGTCAAATTAACCGACGCTTTGACGCTGAGGGCCGATAATCAGGTTGAGGGTTCGGGCGTGCTGGGTCTTTTCGATACGCCGCTTCAACTCACGCTCAAAGATGCGTTGACCATGATGATCGTCGTGAGCGACAATACGGCGACCAATCTGGTCATCGATTACCTCGGTCTTGAGAATATCGACCGGCGCATTGCGTGGATGGGTTTGCATGATACGTGGCTCTATAAAAAGGTCTTTAAACCGGTGAGTGGGGTTGTGCCTGCGGACCAGAAAAAATTTGGACTCGGGAAGACGACGGCTCAAGAAATGGCCGAGGTGATGCAGCACTTTGCGACCTGCAACCTCAACGCTCAAAATTCCACGGCGAAGCCATCGGCGCAAGATCAAACACTATGCGATGCAGCTCTGCAAATGCTTAAAAATCAAACCGACCGCGACAGTATACCGCGCTATCTCGGCGACATCACCATCGCGAACAAAACGGGTGCGCTTGACGAAGTACGCAACGACGTCGCCATCGCGTACGCTCGCAATGGCCCGGTGATCGTCTCAGAATTTACCTACGACAATAAAGACCAGCGCTGGACGTCGGATAATGCGGCGCAAGTTTTGATGGCAAGACTCGCAAAAACGATTGTGGACCGCTGGAATTAACGGACGGCGGGAGGCCCGCTGTTATTCCCCAAGTTTTTGCAGCAACCATGCGGACGAGTCTTCATAAAGACGGAGCATGTCGCGATAGGTGACGTTTTCGTGCGTTTCGTTGGGAAACACAAGCTGGGTGACCTCAACTCCAAGTGCGCGCAACCGCGTCGCGAGATCAACGCCTTGCGAGAAAATCACGTTGCGATCATCATCACCCTGCGAAATGAACACGGGTGAGCGCCAGTTGCGTATCGAGGCGATGGGCGACGCGTCGAAGGCGATCTGCCGTTCTCGCGGCGTCCCAACTTGGTGACTATAATCAGCGTCGCGCAACGTTACCCAATTGTGAACGCCGGCCATATCGACCCCCGCTTTGAAAACGTCAGAACTACGAGCCAGCGCCAAGGCCGTCAAGTATCCGCCGTATGATAGGCCGTAGATCCCCAGGCGATTGCCGTCGACTTCAGAACGCCCACGCAGGAACGCTGCACCGGCAAGCACGTCTTGATATTCGGCCGCCCCCTTCCACCCGTAGTCTTTTGCCTCGCGGAAATCGTGTCCGTACATAATGCCGCTGCGGTAGTTAATCGAGAGCACATCGCATCCGTGATTTGCGTAATATTGATTGGATTCGTAGAAGTTGGTGTACGTCTCCATATAATGGAAGCCGGGCAGCATTTGCCGTCGTGAACCGCCGTGGTTGAAAATGATGCCACAGTGCTTCGCAAGACCGTCCTTGGGCACGAAAAGCTGTGCATGGATTGTCAGTCCATCGCGGGCTTTGAACGTCACCAACTGCGGTTCAACCAAAGCCGCAGACGGAAATTTAGCGGTTTCGCGCGGTCCTCCAGGCAGTGCGCGCGCCGAACCGTTCTTCCACACGTACACGGCCGGCGGACGAGCGTATCCTGCATCAATGTACGCTGCGCCGTGCGCCATCGGTATCGGGTTCCACTGGTTGTGGGGCCCAGCACTCAGCCGGACCGGCGTGCTCCCGTCGAGCGATACCGACCAAATGTGACGGCGATCGTTGTCGTCTTGGTTGCTCGTGTAGATGAGGCTTTGGCCGAAGCTGCGGGACACCGATTCAACTTCAAACGCTCCCGGCGTCAGCAACCGCACGAGTCCGCCGTGCGGATCGACACTATATAGATGGCGCCAGCCATCCCGCTCCCACTCGAACGCGATGCGCCCGCTGGCTCCCCACCAGAGCTGCGCAGCACCGGCCGTGCCGTAATACTCCTGACCCATTCCAGCATCGGCCTGGAAGACTCGTTTCGCTGAACCGTTCACGGCGTCTGCCACCCAGATCGACCACGGTTCCTTAAGCGGATCAGTGTACGGGTCTTCTTCCTCGAGTGCCGCAGGCGAACGAATGAACGCGACGCGCGTACCGTCAGGCGACCATGCCGGATCAGAATCGTAGGCAAATGCAGCCGAGGCGTAGGTAAGGGTCCGTTTACCGAAATCGTAGATCACGACAAAACCGTGATCGCCCCGCGTGTTGCTGAAGGCGATACGCGAACCGTCGCGCGAAAACACCGGTCCCTCGATGTTTCCTCGCACCTTGAACAAGCGCGCTGCTCTTGTGGCAGTCACGGGACCGCGCGTCGAGATGTGTGCGGCAAAGGGCTGGCCATGCAAAAGCCATACCACTCGATCGCCCCGCGGAGAGATGGTGGGCGAATTCCCCTCTCCGAGCTCGACGGGCTCGCCGCGGGTTGTGGAAACGATGGAGACGTGCTGCTTGGGCGGATCCGGCAATGAAAGGGGATTGGGGTATTCGCCTCGATCGTTCGTCCCTTCGCCGCGGACGAAGACGACCGCACCGTTATCGGGAGAAATCTCCACCGAACCTAACGGTTGACCGTCGTCCTTCATGTACGCGGTAAGGTGTCGTGCCGCGCTGCCGCTCGATGAAAAATAGATGTTGGACCGTCCGCGCTCGTCAGCGGTAAACGCTAGGCTGGAGCCGTCAGGCGATGCCGTTAGGTTGCTAACGAACGGCGCTGACAATACCGCATCCATGCTAAACCGCTGCGGCGCCACTGCTTGCGCAACGCACGGAAACCGAACAAGCGCAAAGCACAAAATCGAAGCTGAGACTTTCAATTGGCTCGCCATCCGAGAACACTTCTCGGTGCCGGTCGATCTCTCAACCGGTAAAGCGGTACTGCACTCATCCATTAAATGTTCCCCCTCGCCGATGCATCCACTTGTCCCGCGCCGTAGGTTTACCCCGGGGTTTCGCACTAAGGCCTTGCACAATCACTTGTGAAACGAGACGCACCACGTGATGTATTTGCATTTCCCGGCAAAGGAGAAGAGAAACGGCTAGTTTGCGCGTTCCCGGGAAAGCGCCTTAACGTTGGTCGGCACCT
Organism: Vulcanimicrobiota bacterium; assembly: GCA_030947645.1. GTDB lineage: Bacteria > Vulcanimicrobiota > Vulcanimicrobiia > Vulcanimicrobiales > Vulcanimicrobiaceae > JALZBG01. Next base: position 5,966 of record JALZBG010000052.1, read on the forward strand.
TGGATGCCTTTTTGTTATGCCTGGGATAAGAAGTCCAGAGCGGACCCATGTCGGCGCCAGCTTTACATGGCGACAACCGAAGTCTTTACTAATGAGTAAGATGCTGCCGTTTGAGATAGCGAGTGTCGGGTAAACTCGAACAGCCGCCCGCCAGGCTGCTTATTCCGCTTTTGAGCAAGGTTGATTTGTTGCAAGCCGCTGCCCCTGCAATAAGGATTGAGGGTTTAGTCAAGACTTTTCCGAGCCGCTCGGGGTTTGTGATGCCGTGGAAACACAATCCGCGTAAAAAGATACTCGACAACATCAATCTGACCGTACAAAAAGGCGAATTGCTCGCGCTTCTTGGACCCAATGGGGCGGGCAAGACAACGTTGATTCAAATCCTAGCGACGCTCGCTTTGCCCGACGAAGGCGTGGTCGAAGTCGCCGGCAGATCGGTCGCTAGCGATAGTGACTATATTAAGAAAAACATCGCATTGTGCAGTAGCGCCGACCGGGGCTTTTACTACCGGCTAAGTGCGCGGAACAACTTGCGGTTTTTCGGGGGGCTGGCCGATTTGTATGGCCAGCGCCTGAACTCGCGTATTGACGAAGTGCTCGATTTTGTGGATTTGCGACAGGACGCAGATGTTACTTACGCCCGATACTCAACAGGAATGAGACAGCGTTTGTCGATCGCCCGCGCGCTACTGAATGATGCCGACATCTTGCTTTTGGACGAACCCACACGCGGCGTCGACCCCGTTCACGCTGAAGCCCTTCGAATGTTGATCCGAAATAAACTCGTCCGTGATTACGGAAAGACCATCATTCTAGCGACCAACATTCTCGAAGAAGCCTGGCAATTGGCTTCACGCATTGTCATATTGAAGGCCGGTAAAATTGTGGCCGTTGAAACTCCGCAAGAACTTCAAAACAGCGCCCAGGATTTGCATCGTTACTCTGTCGTCATGAACTTTGCTGATGATCTATTGATCCAACGTACTCGCGAAGTGCAAGGCGTTTTAACTGTAGCCGTTCAGCAAGTGACAGGGGGAACCGAATTGAGCATCGCTATGGCGCACTCTGAGAACTCGCTGACGGACGTGTTGCGCGCTCTCACGGCAGACGGCGCCAAAGTGCGAAGCGTGGCGCCGGAACTAGCCACGCCGGGAGCAGTCTTTGCGGCAATAATGGAACGTGACGATGCATAGAGTTGGAGCAATTTTTGCCCGCGACATGAGACTGGCGCTCTCGTATCCTATGTCGCTTTTATTGCCGTTTGTCAGCATCGCTGTTAGCGTTGTGGGATTTTTCTACATTTCAAAACTCGTTTTACCCTCGGCCCATCTTGGCGTCCAAGGCAGGTCCAGCAACTACTTTACCTACGTCATCATAAATTTGGCATTCATGCTTCTTCAGACCAGCGCGCTTGGAGCGTTCTCTGAAAGCTTGCGTCGAGATCAAACCATTGGCACCCTGGAACCTATCCTAGCAAGTCCGACCAGCCCGGCGCTGTTGGCCGTGTCGTTCGCATTGTGGCCGCTCATGATGTCAACGCTGCAGATGATCACTTATCTTGCGGTCGCTGCCCTCTTTTTTGGATTGGACTTGCGCCATATCGACATACCGGCGCTCTTCATGTTCCTGGTTCTGGGGGTTGTCTGTATGTCGTGTCTCGGGATCATCGGAGCCGGCATTGTCTTGCGGTACAAGCAGTCACCCCCGTCGTCGCTGCTCGTCGGCAGCGCGGCCACGTTGCTTACCGGCGTCCTTTTCCCGGTCGCGCTATTGCCTCTTCCTCTCCGGATAGTATCCTGGCTATTTCCATTAACGCATTCATTGACGGGAATGCGGGGAGCTATCCTGGGCGTCTCCCTTTCGCAAATGAACGCGGATGTTTTATGGCTGTGCGTGGCTATTGGCGTAATAGCCCCATTTTCATTAGCGTTTTTTGCTTGGGCTTTGCGGAGTGGCCAGCGCGACGGCACCCTCGCCTATTATTGAGGAATTATGATTGAAAAATTTCTGCCCGAACACATCGATCAATTAGAAACATTCCCGGCTGGGTCAGAAGTACTGGTCCGCGATCTTGTCAATGGGAAGATTCACGTGCTCAATACGACCGCCGCAGAGATACTTGAAATGTGTAATGGGCGCAACGATGCCGCCGTTCTGACCGCGCATCTCGCCGCCGGCTCGAACGTCGAGAGAAGCACCGTGGCCGCAGACATTCAGTCCTTGCTCGAGGAGTTTCAGCGTTTGGGCTTACTCAAATCCAGACTTCATTAACCAGAGATAAACGAATGTCGTAAGGCCCGTAGCGACCGTTGCCACGGCACGCTTGGCAGAAAAACCGCCGCAAGCAAGCCGAACCAGCTTAACAAAGCTGGTGGAATCGCGCGCAAAGAATTCGTCTAATAGCTCCGGTCTTGCACGCAACGGCCGAGGCAAGTCCTCGCGCACAATTGACCAGCGAAATGCTCGCAGCACTGCCCTTGACGGTGGGAACTCTTTGTCCAGCCCGGCGCAGACGGCCGCCGTATAGAGCACGGCGCCCAGCCGTGCGGGCTGACGTTTTTCCTCGTCGATAATTCTTTTCAGGCTTTCTCGCGCACTTGCATCCATGTTGCGCAAACCCTCAGCAATCAGCACGATGTCACGGAAAGCGATGCGTATGTGTCCATGCACCAAAAGATGCAGCGCCGCGCCGGCGTAGTTGAATACGGACACGTCACCCGCTGATTGATCTACTCGAACAAAATATTTTTGCAGAGACGCATAATCCAGGGGTGTTGAAAGTTCTCCAGGCGCAGAGATTGCGCGGTGCAGTTCGACCGCAGCGCCTTTTCCTTTCGGGTAGAGCGGTGCCACGTGACGGTGCGAATCGTAAAAGCTCGATTTGTTCGCTGCGTGCTGGTGGCGGTATCCATTTGCTATTAAGAGACGGACAGCCCGCTCGATCTCGCTCGGCTCGAGCAGGATATCGATGTCCGAAGAGTCGTGAAGGTTCCAATCCGCGACTCCCGTATACATCCTCGCTGCGCCTTTTAATAGCACTGCATGGACACCATGTTCGCTAAGGAGCTTGACGATCTCAATGATCTGCGTTCGGATCATTGAAGTTCGAATCGATGCGGCGAAACGATCGGGTTCAAGGGCCGTCTTCAAACCCAAAAGCTGGGCGCTTGCCTCAGGTTCTAGAGTGTTCAGCCAGGCTGACAATATTGCCGCGCACCGATGCCTTTTTGCTACCAAGGCAACTGAGGCGAGGTCGCAAGTTTGCAACAACTCGCGAGCTTGGGAAGACTCGCCGCGGCAGATCGCACCCATTAGATGGGTCAGCAAGGTGAAGTTGCGTGCTCTGCGCCACGGCATAACTGTCAGAGCCGCCGCTTTAAAGGCGCCCAATTTTTCAATGCATAGGCGTAATTGTATTTTAGACGCGAAGAACCGGCCGCGAACTTTGAAGAATAGCGTGTCGACTCGTGCGGCTCCGGGCTCTCCCGAAGCGTAGATCGCAACGACCAGTCCCAGCAGCTTGCTGATCGGAACATCATCGAACGGCGTACCGGATGCATCGCCGCAACAAAGCACCCGGTTTGACGAAACCGCGATGACGCGATGCGCAACCAGGCGTGATCCCGCATCGAAAATCACGATTTGACCGGGTTTGGGGCGAGGAAGCAGAGCCCCGATTTGGAGGACCATGGGTTCATGTAAGGAGGGCAACATACTCGCGCCGCGCATGGCGATGCGCGCCGAGGAGCCATTCTTCGTAGCGACGCGGACAAGACGTGCTTGGGTTTGTGCGCTGATCATGGGCTCAGTTCCACTTGGCGTTGCCGCGCAGCGGCGATACGAGCAATTTCTCGAGCGGTGGCATCGGGTTTCCCGGGATACAGTCGGTAACATTTGACGCCCTTGAGGATATCCAGGACCCGCTCGATGCGGGCTAAACCGCTATCCTGACAATCCAGCCAACGCATCAAGGCGGGCATCGTTTGCAAGGGAGTAATCTCTTGCGCGATTGGCGTTTCGCGAAACTCCGAAAGCACAAATACGGCCTGGAGCGGCCCTGGCGGGGAGATCGCCTCAGATCCGAAGAGGTCGGCGATGGAAACGTTTTCCCAATCGGAGTCGCTGTGACTCCGCAGCCCGGCGCTTGACCCGCAGAGATCGTCCACCTGGTCCGTTGAGAGAAGCCGCAAACCTCCCGAGCGAATATTCATTGAACGTAGGAAGGGCATTACGGTGCGCTTATGTAGCAATACTCGCTCATCGGACAAAAAGCGCATGCCGCGCCGCGCACACGCGATTGCAGTGGTTGTTTTTCCGGCTGTTGAATCGCCAATTACGGCAGCGACAACGCCATCACTGCTGATAGCGGCGCCATGCAGCGATGTGAATGACTTGGTCTTGCGAATCAACGCTGACATGAAAACAGCGTCGGTAAGGAATGCTACTGCGTCCGGAGTCAGAAGGCAATGATCCCACGTCCACAGGGGCGACGCTTCCGACCAGAATAGGTACCTGGCCGTATCCCGCGCGATGTAGTAATCAAAACTTTTTGCTGCACTGGTACGATGCTCACGGTAACGGCTCGAAAAAACGTTCGCCACCTGCTCATCGTCGAAGCATAGTCGAATCGCAGCATCAGCAATAGTGATGTTGACATAAAAAGTTGCTTGTTTCTGCAACCGCTTCAAGTCCGTTTCCGCACATGCGCCCAAGCGTAGCTGCGACGCTGTAATCGTTCTCACCGGAGCGCCTTAATGAGTAATCGAGCAGTCTCTTCAGGCAGCCCCGCCGTTAGACCGAACATCGGCACGCCGTCAAGCAGCTTGCGAAGGTCGGCCGTTTCCCTGTCGGTGATCCCGCGATGGACACGCGAGCGCAGAATTACGGTGCCCAACGCAGCCGGCAAGCGTTTGAGCGCGGGACGTTCAGCAC
>JALZBG010000169.1 GCA_030947645.1 Vulcanimicrobiota bacterium
ATCGGGATTTGATTCTCACCGCGCTGCTATCGCGCCACCTTGCGCAAGAATACGCTAATTTGGCAGCTGGAGTAAAGGATTCTCTTTGTTCTCCTCAGCCTTCCATGTCATCCTGAACCTTCCATGTCCTCCAGCGCCTGTCGTAGGATGATGTTATCGATGCGTAATGCTTTGACGAGCCCGGCATGACAATTTTGCTAAGATGACAATCTCGCTCCAGCATGATAACGTTAGAGTGCCACTAGGGTGCCCTTTCCCGCGTTTTTTAGAAAGGCTACGTAATGTTCAACAACTTACAAAACCTAATGCAACAGGTTACCGGAGGTAGCGCCGATTCTGGGGCCGTCGAGCAAGCTGCTACCGACCATGTTTCTTCGATGGATCCCGCGGAGCTGACACAACATATGCAGACAGCCGCAGACAATCTGGACCAAAACGGGCAAAGCGGCCTGGCCGGCCAACTGTCGGGAATAGTTTCACAGGGGCACTCCGATCCCCAAGCGCTCAAAGATGCTGCGGTCTCGTTCATCAAAAATAACCCGCAGGTGCTGCAGCATTTCGCGCCCAGTTTTGCTCAAGGTCTCTTAGGCAGAATGGGAGCGTAAAAACGCAGGACTAACTCGCTCGGTCCGTACGATGGAACTGCTTCGCTTCGCTAAACTGGACTGCGACTACGGCGCTCAAGAAGTGTTTAGCGGCATTTCAGGGGTATTGGATGAAGGCGAGCGAGTCGCTATCGTTGGACCCAATGGTGCGGGAAAATCATCGCTGTTGCGACTCCTTGCGGGGGTCGATGAAGTGTATGGCGGCCAAATACTGCGCGCCAAAGAGGCGCGTTGCGCTTACCTCGCCCAAAGCGCAGCTGACCAAACCGAAGCGACCCTGCAGCAGCTTCTCGACGCAGCCCTGTCGCGGGCAAGCGACGACGAGTGGGGACTGCAAAACAAGATCTTGCGCGCCATGCTCGCCCGATTCGGATTCTCGGCACGCGACTACGCTCGCCCGTTGCGCCAATTCTCAGGCGGCCAGCGTGCCAAAGCCGAGCTAGCCCGCGTTCTTATCGACCGTCCGGATTACTTCATACTGGATGAACCCACAAATCATTTGGACATTGCCGCCGTGCGCTGGCTCGAGTCGTTTATTGCGGCGGATAGCCGCGCGTACATTATTGTTTCCCACGATCGTTACTTCATCGACCGCGTGGCAACTCGGGTGTGGGAATTGGATGCAGGACGGCTTCACATTTACGCCGCCCGGCGACCGGCATACACGCAATATCAAGCGCAGCGGCAAGAGCGTTTGGGTTCCGAACAGCGCGCGTACCTGCAATTTGTGGGCGAGCAGCGCAAACGCCAACAGACGATTGCAAACGTACGGGCGACGCGAACGTCCTCCGACTACAGCCAAGTGCGTAGCCGCGAGAAACAATTAGCGCGGTTTGAGGCTTCGCAGGTGGTACAAAAGCCCTCGATATTAAGTGGGACCATCAGCGTGCGCTTGCAATCGGCGCGCCGGGCCACCAGCGGTTTTGTCTTCGAAGCCGAGTCGCTCGAAAAAAGCTTTGAAAGCACGCTCTTTACGGCGCTGAATCTCAATCTTCAGCAAGGTGAGCGACTGGCAGTAGTCGGGCCCAACGGCGCTGGCAAAACGACGTTCTTGAAGATTCTGGCCGGCGAATTGCAAGCGGATTGCGGTGCCGTGCGGTATAACCCGGCAATTCGCATCGCGTATTACATGCAAAACGCCCACGACACATTGGATGGGCAGCAAGTTGCAGTCGACGCTGTGATGGAAGTGGCGCCGGTGACGCCGCAGGAAGCGCGCGCACTGCTTGGCCGAATGCGGATAAGCGGCGACGCCTCCGAAAAACCCGTGGAAGCGTTTTCGGGCGGTGAGCGGCGGCGGATCATGCTGGCACGGCTGATGGCTCAACGCGCCGACGTGCTCCTCCTGGACGAGCCCACCAACGACCTGGACATCGAAAGCCGCGAGGCACTCGAATCGGTGCTGGACGAGTACGAAGGCGCCCTCGTCGTCGTTTCACACGATCGCTATCTGCTGGCGCGCCTCGCGGACCGGGTACTCTGGCTCGACGGCGGACAGTGGGGTACGCTCGACGGTGGCTACGATGCCTACGAGTCCTTGCAACGTGAACGCACCGGAACCGCCGGCATGCCTTCGCGTGAGGAGCCTCAGCGGCCGAAAGCTTCGCGCCTAACCCCCCTGAAAATTCGTTCGAAGCTGGAATCACGGATCACGCGCCTCGAAAGCGAGATCGCGACGCTGGATGCTCGCAAACATGACATTGAAACGCTGTTCTCGCAACCGGCGTTATATCAAGAGCCGGCGCAGGTGAAAGCGCTGCAGCAACAGCTTGTCGAAATCGCCGCCCAAAGCGAAGCCGCCGTTGTATCCTGGGAATCGTTGCTCAAGGAGTTAGAGGAGTTGGCAGTACAAGAATGATGCGCGTGATTCTCAAATTGTTCATTGTCGTTACCATAGTTGTCGCCACCGCCAATTTGTCGGCGGCTCCCGCCGCAACATCGTCGGCCCGACCATCGCCCAGTCCATCGCCGGAACGAGTCTTGAGCTTGATCCGTCAGGTCTTCCGATCTCACCGGCCGCCTCCGCCCTACGTCACCTACACGATCGAACGGGAACAACTTACCGATCAGGGCTTCCCCGACTACGTCGAAAGCTACAAGTATCACGTCTGGTTGCGTAGTTCAGACCGCGCGGCACTGGGCCGGAAGGTGTTTCGCGATTACGCGCGCGGCCCGCTGGAATTTCAGCGACCGGCATTCAACGAAGCTCGCGATCCCGGACCCCCCACGGCGGATCTCTTTGAACCGGCACCCCTGCGCCCGCATCCAATCTCGTTCGTGCCGACGCCGGAGGCGAAGGGAACGCCGTTGCCCATTATCGGAAGGGTTCGGACAATCGGAGAGTATGACTATCGCGTCGATTCCGTTACCGTGGAGGGCGACGATCTTCATCTGCGTCTTACCCCGTACCGCGATCCCGATCGCAACCGAATTCGCGAAATCTTCGCCGACAAAAAGACGTACGAATTGCGCAAGCTGGTCGCAACGGACAAACTCTTCGTCGAACACGACAAAGTGTACAGCGTGACGTTTACCGTCAGAATTGGAATGCTTGCGGGGATCCCCGTCGTAACGGACATTCACGGGAAAGTGGGAGATAACTATTCCGGTGATGGTGAAGACGTCGATTTTCGCTTCAGAAACATTGCCTTCCCCACGTCGTTACCAGACTGGTATTTTGATGCCCATACCTACGCATCGCATCAAAACGATGCACCGTCCTAAAAGCTAACGAGAATTCTGAACTTTCAGTAGAGAGGGGAACTGCTTGCGCAGTTGCTCGACTTTCGGTTTGTCGTTGTAAACGATGTATGAGTCGTTCGGATTGCGATCGAAGTAGTGCTGATGATAATTTTCAGCAGGATAAAAGCCGTGCAATGGTACCACCTGCGTGACGATTGGATCGTGAAATACCTTGGCGCTGGTTAATTGGCGAATATGCGCTTGCGCCGTGTTCTTTTGATTTTCGTTCGTATAAAAAATCGCAGAACGATACTGAGGCCCGGTGTCGGGATTCTGGCGGTTCAGTTGAGTTGGATCGTGGGCTACAGTGAAATAGACCTTTAAAAGCTGGGAAAATGTAATTTTTGAAGGATCGAACGTGACTTCGACGGACTCCGCGTGACCGGTTAATCCGGTGCTGACGATTTCGTAGTGGGCCGTGGCCTTGCTGCCGCCGGCATAACCCGAGACGACTTTCGAGACGCCTTTGAGCGGTTCGAAGACCGCTTCCATGCCCCAGAAACACCCTCCGGCCAAAACCACGGTTTCGGTTCGACCGCTTTGCGGCGTAGTCGCCGCCGAAGCCCCAGGTTGCGTCAGGACAGTCACCGCGCAGAACAAGCTTGCCAGCGCAAGCAAACCGGCCAAAGTAACAGACCCTTTGCTCATATTTTTCTCTCTTGGCACTTTAGAACTCCATTTAGGTGCGCCGTTATCTGGTTACTTAACGCAAGTCAGACACGGGCGGATGCGTTCCGCTACCTGTGGCTCCTTCAGCGGCCGGACTGCTAGCGGACGCTCATCGCGTCGTCGTACCAGCGAGCCAAGTCCTGCTTAAACTGCGCCTGGGCCCATGGGTTGAGATAGACCATATGTCCGGATTGATAAAAGCCATATGAGATGTTCTTTTGCAGTGCCGGCGCAATATTTAAGTGATTCAGCGTGTATTCGGTTTGAAAGTAAGGAGTAGCAAAATCGTAGATTGTTCCGGCGCGCGCGGTGTACGGTATCTTCCTTC
>JALZBG010000170.1 GCA_030947645.1 Vulcanimicrobiota bacterium
ATGCCGATCGACGACTTTCCCGGCGATATCAGTCCGGGGCAATTGGGACCAATAATGCGCATTCCCGGCGTGGTTCCCACGATTCTAAGAACGTCGTGAACGGGCACACCCTCGGTAATGCACACCGCCAACGAAATTCCGGCCTCGTGGGCTTCGAAAAGGGCATCGGCAGCAAACGGCGGCGGCACAAAAATGCAGGTGTGGGTCGCTCCGGTGGCGTTGACCGCATCCCGAACGGTGTTGAAAACCGGCAAGCCATGCTCGGTCTTTGTACCGCCCTTGCCGGGCGTTACGCCGCCGGCAATTTGCGTGCCGTACTTGAGCATCCGCGCGGTATGATAGGAACCTTCTTGTCCGGTGATCCCTTGGACGATCACCTTGCTGTTTTTATCAAGGAAGATGGACATTATGCGGCGGCGAGCCTAACGGCCTGGGCGGCACCTTCGTCCATCGTTTCGACGGGATTCATTCCGGCCGCGGCGAGAATTTGGCGCCCTTCTTTCTCATTGGTTCCGGTGAGACGAATTACCAGTGGAATTTTGCGTAAATCGTCGCCTTTGAGGGCTTCGACGATGCCTCGCGCAACTTCGTCTCCGCGCGTGATCCCGCCAAAAATATTGATGAACAGCGATTTGGCGCTCGTGTGGTTCACGATCAGATCGTAGCAACTCCGAACTTTGTGGGCGTTCGCACCTCCTCCGACATCGAGGAAATTCGCGAAGGTTCCGCCGGCATTGCGCACCGCATCCATGGTTCCCATCGCCAGACCCGCACCGTTGGCCATCGTCCCGACGGTGCCCTCAAAGCGGCGGAAGTTTCGAATGCCCAAGCCGGCGCTAACCGCTAAGGCTTCATCTTCATCGAGCGGCAGCGCCGCCTGCCATTCCGTGAATTCCGGATACTTAAAGATGCCGTCATCGTCAAGTTCCACTTTGGCGTCCGACGCGTACACGATGCCATCTTTGGTCAAGACGAGCGGATTGATCTCAACCAGTTTTGCGCCGTAGTCGAAAAATAGCTTATACATTGCTGCCACGATAGACGGAAACGCTTTCCGGTAGCCGGGATCAAGCTGCGCATCGAAAGCCAATTCCCGACCGATAAAAGGTGAGTATCCAATCGCCGTATCAACGTAATATTTGGCAATATCGCCAGGATGATGCTCCGCGACCTCTTCAATGTCCATCCCGCCATGGCGGCTGGCTATGATCACGGGTGTTTTTGTTTTGCGATCGATGGTTATGGCACAGTACGCTTCATCTTTAATTGCGAGCTTCTCTTCCACGAGAATCGATTTGACCGCTTCGCCTTGCGGATTTTGGCGATTGCGGATCACCAGGCGCAGAAGTTGTTCTGCGATGGGATGCGCTTCCTCGCCGCTTTCTGCAAATTTAATACCGCCGGCCTTACCGCGCCCCCCGACGAGCACTTGGCTTTTTAGGACCCACGACCCGGGATTCGCTACAATAAAGCGGGCCACATCATGCGGCGTATGATGGTGAGCGCTGCGCGGCACCGGAATGCCGACGCGGCGAAACAATTCCTTACCCTGGTACTCCATAAGGTTCATACCGCGGTAATTATCCTCGTGCGATCTTGCCCAAGAGCGAGCGCGCGATAATTAGCTGCTGAATCTCGGAAGTCCCTTCGTAGATTTCTGTGATTTTTGCATCGCGATAATACCGCTCTACGGCGAATTCCGTGGTAAATCCATATCCGCCATGAATCTGAATGGCTTCTGCGGCATGCTTGCGCGCAGCAGTCGAGGCGAACAGCTTAGCTTTACTTCCTTCCACGGCCGAAGGCACGCCTCGATCGCACAGCGCCGCCGCCTTATACGTCAGCAGTCGCGCGGCGTCCAGATCCGTTGCCATCTGAGCGATCTTGAACGAAACACCTTCAAAAGCTCCGATGGGCTTGCCGAAAGCCGAACGTTCTTTGGCAAAGACCACCGAAGCGTCCAAACATGCAGAAAGAATTCCGCAGGCTTGGGCGGCGATGCCGATGCGCCCGCTCTGCAAGGCAGTCATTGCACCCGAAAAGCCCTCGCCCTGGTGACCCAACAGAGCGCTCTCGGGCACCAACGCGTCATCAAAGGCGAGATCACAGGTGTTGCTCGTGTGGATTCCCAGCTTTTCGGTAACTCTCTCGACGTGCAGGCCGGGCGTGTCGTTATCGACGAGAAAGGCGCTGATCCCGTGATGGCCCGAACCTCCAGTGCGAAACATCGCCATTACCACTCCCGAATAACTGCCGTTGGTACACCACTGCTTGCGGCCGTTCAGAAGGTAACCGTTCTTGGTATGCCGCGCCGTCGAGCGAAGGTTGCCGGCGTCGGATCCCGCTTCTGGCTCGGTGAGGGCGAAGGCCGCGATCATATCAGCGGTCGCCAGTGCGGGAAGATACTTGTGCTTTTGTTCCTCGTTACCGAGTTGAGCGATCGCAGAGGCAATCATCGTATGCACTGAAACAGTCACAGCCGTTCCGGCATCGACCTTTGCGAGTTCTTCTATCGCTAAGGCATATGAAATATAATCGGCACCAACGCCGCCGAACGCTTCATCAACAAGAATACCCATAATGCCGGCGTCGCAGAGCTTGGAATACAACGCACGCGGAAACGTGTGGTCTCGATCCCAGGCAGCAATGTGCGGCGCGATCTCTCGCTGAGCAATTTGGGCGGCAAGACGGCCGATTGCGCGTTGTTCATTGGTGACTTCAAAAAGCGGAGGCGAATGCTCTTGCAGCATCAGTACGAGTAGAATCCGCGACCGGACTTTTTCCCGTACCACCCTGCTGCCACATACTGCTTGAGCAATGGGCACGGTCTGTATTTGCTATCACCAAAGCCGTCGTGCAACACTTCCATGATGGAAAGGCAGGTGTCCAAGCCGATGAAGTCCGCCAATTGCAGAGGGCCCATCGGATGATTCATGCCAAGCTTCATCACGGTGTCGATTGCCTCGGCAGAACCAACTCCCTCAAACAGCGCATAAATCGCTTCATTGATCATGGGCATCAACACGCGGTTCGATACGAAACCCGGGAAATCGCGCACTTCCACGGGCGTTTTTCCCAAGTGTTCCGCCAGAGCTTTGGTGGCATCGAATGTTTGCTGCGAGGTTGCGATGCCGCGAATAATCTCCACTAACGCCATCACTGGAACGGGGTTCATGAAATGCATTCCGATTATCTTCTCGGGGCGGCTAGTTACGGCGCCCAGAGTCGTTATAGAGATTGACGATGTGTTGGTTGCGAGAATCGCCTCCGCCGGCGTGGCGTTGTCTAACTCGCGGAATAAGTCGCGCTTTACCGCGAGGTTTTCCGTGGCAGCTTCAATCGCGAAGTCGACATTGAAGTTTTTGAGATTGGTTTCACCGTTGATGTGTGAAAGCGTTTTGCCGCGCTTCTCCTCAGACATGCGACCGCGCTCAACGCTTCTATTGAGGCTCGCTCGAATCGCTTCGAGACCTCGCTCGATGAAACGCTCTTCGCGATCGTGCAAGATCACGCTGCAACCAGCGGCGGCAGCGACTTGGGCAATACCCGCCCCCATCTGCCCGGCGCCAATCACCGCCAGACGCACTACTCGACCCGAACTAAAACGGCATCGCCTTGACCACCGCCGCTGCAAATCGCAGCGATTCCAAGACCCCCTCCACGTCGGCGCAACTGATGAATGAGCGTTCCGATAATGCGTGCACCCGAAGCGCCGATGGGATGGCCCATCGCAACAGCCCCGCCGTGCAGATTCACCTTACCCCGGTCAATGCCCAAACGCTGGGCTGATGTCAGCGCTACGGCAGAAAATGCCTCGTTGATTTCCCACACGTCGATGGCAGATGTTTGAAGGCCAGCCTTGTCGAGTAGTTTTTGCGCCGCCATTGCCGGTGTCAGGGCAAGGTATGGCGGATCCCAGGCGACGGTAGCGTGTTCGATAATGCTGGCAAGCGGCTCGTATCCATTGCTCCTCGCGTATGCCTGGTCGCAGAGCACCAGCGCCGCGGCCCCGTCGTTCACGCCGGGAGCATTACCCGCGGTAATGGTGCCGTCTTTGTCAATGGGTTTGAGTTTGGCCATCGCCTCCAAGCTTGCGTCGGCGCGAACCGCCTCGTCCCGGTCGACCAGCGTGCTGGGCACGTCCCCGGTAACAAACGGCGAATAGCGCTGCGGATTAGCAATGAGGTCCGCTGACGGGACGTGGTCCCAAATGCTTTTTTCACTGCCGTTCATCGCCACCGCAACGGGGATGCGCGCACGTGCCGGCTGCGGCAATCTGTCGACAAGCAGTTTTCCCGTTGCTTTCGTCGCTACCCGAAGCGGCATCATTTCGTCGCCAAACA
>JALZBG010000053.1 GCA_030947645.1 Vulcanimicrobiota bacterium
ATGCAGCCTGCCGCCGCGCGCGCGAGCAAAAGCATGAAGCGTTAGAAAAAATCACCGCGGGTTTTGTTGCGTTACCCCGACTGCAGGAAGAAATCATCAACGCCATCGGAGAGCGAGCTGAAGTTCTGGATCGTGCTTCGCCGCTATTGGGACGATTACGCCGCAGCATCGCTGCGGCACACGATGAGGCTCGCGAGCGGGTGAACGGGATGCTTCGCTTACCGAGATACGCTCACGCCATTCAAGATTCCATCGTTACCATTCGCGAGGGCCGTTTTGTCGTGCCGATCAAGGCGGAATTTAGCGGTGAAGTTCCCGGCATCGTGCATGACAGCAGCTCGAGCGGACAAACGCTGTTTGTTGAACCGCTGGCCGCGCTGGAAACAAACAATCGCCTGCGTACGTTGCGACTGGAAGAAGAACGCGAAACCGAGCGCATTTTAGCGCGGCTTTCGCAAGCGGTGGGGGAGCAGGCGGTGGCAATCGAGGGAAACATCGATATTCTAGCGTCCCTCGATTTGTTGGTTGCCAAGGCGCGCATTGCTCTGCGCATGAACGCTATTGCGCCCGAACTCCGCGATGAGGCGGTGCTTGATGTGCGCGACGGGCGGCACCCTCTGCTCGGTGGGCGTGTGGTTCCCCAGTCCCTACGGTTGAATCGAGAAGCAACGTTGGTGGTTATCAGCGGCCCAAATATGGGCGGCAAGACCGTCGTTATAAAGATGATGGGCCTGTTTGTCTGCATGACGTATTGCGGCCTCCAGATACCGGCCAGTTCCGGTAGCGAAATCGGACGGTTCGAACGCATATTCACCGACATCGGCGATCAACAGTCGATCGTCGAAAACGCTTCCACATTCTCGGCGCACTTGCGGCGCATGGCGGAAATACTTATCGCGGCCGACGCGCATACGCTGGTCTTGGTCGATGAAATCGGCGGTGGTACGGAGCCGTCTTCGGGTGCGGCGTTGGCCGTAGCGATGCTCGAACGATTGCTTACCAAAGGAGCCCGCGGAATTGTCACCACGCACGTGACCGAGTTAAAGCTGTTTGCTCACGAGCGCATGGGCGTTGCAAACGCGAGTGTGCGTTTCGATCCCGTGACTTTTGCACCGACCTACCAACTCGATCTGGGATCGCCGGGCCAATCGCTCGCGTTCCCGTTGGCGCGGGCGCTTGGAATACATTCGGATATTCTGGGGCGTGCGCAGGAATTGCTTTCCAACCGCGAACGGGATTATGAGACCGCGTTAGGTCAGCTCACGCAGATTAACGCAACGCTTGTGCGCGAGCGCGATGCGCTTGAAGAAGAGCGGTTGCGCCTCGCGCGCCTTGAAGACAACGTGCGAAAGCATTTGGAAGCGCTGCAGAGTGAACGGCGCAAGTTTGCCGGCGAGGCGGAAGAGCGGCTCCGGAACGCGCTGCGCGAGTTTAGTAACGAATTGGCAAGACGTTCTCAGTCCAATGCCGCACCAAAGGTTACCGCGGCTCAAAGCGCGCTCTTGACGCGCGTGCTTGACGAATTGCATCGTGATTTGGGGGTTAAGGCGCATTCTGAGGACGCAACCGAAGCCACGGATTTTCGGCAAAATGACCAGGTATATTCCATTTCGCTGGGACAAGAGGCTATCGTATTGGCCGACAACGGGGATTCCGTTTTGGTAGGTATCGGGCCCATGAAGACTACGGTGTCAAAGAGCGATCTTCGGCATGTGGCACGTCCGCCCCGAAAGGCGATGGGTTCGTCCAACGCTCATTCCGCTGCGCTTGCGACGGCGACAAACGCAGCGCTAGAGATCGACGTCCGGGGCAAACGGTTTGTCGAAGCGCAACCGCTGGTAGAGCAGTGGATCGACCAGGCGATGCTGGCGGGGCATTCACCTCTGCGCCTTATTCACGGCAAGGGCACCGGATTGCTCGGACGTGGTCTCCAAGAATATTTGCGCGCTCATCCCAGCGTCGGCAACGTGCGTTACGGTTACGACAATGAAGGAGGCAGCGGAGTAACCCTGTTTGAACTCGGCTGAAACCGTCGCCTGACGTTGACTTGTTGGATGGGTGCGAGCACATCGAAACTCTTGCGGAATTTCAGGTCCGCGCAAACCAAGGGCGTCCGCTCACCGTAAAATTCGGCATTGATCCCACCGGTTCGGAGCTCCACCTAGGTCACGCCGTGACCCTGCATAAGTTACGCCAATTTAGCGAAGCGGGCCACCGCGTTGTGCTGCTCATTGGTGATTTCACCGCTCTCATCGGAGATCCGACTGGGCGCAACGAACAACGGCCCGCGCTTACCGTCGAACAGATTGCAGCGAATATGCGAACGTATCGCGACCAGGCTCAGAAAATCTTGGACTTTCAGCGCGCGGAAGTAATGTATAATTCTTCGTGGCTCTCCAGGTTGCAATTGGCTGACCTTATCACGCTGTTGTCGCAAACGACCGTCGCACGAATGCTAGAACGCAATGATTTCAATAATCGCTACCATGCCGGCGTCCCCATTTCACTTCAAGAGTTTCTTTACCCGATCGCGCAGGCGTACGACAGTGTGGCAATGCGAGCCGACGTCGAATTCGGCGGCAGCGAGCAACTCTTCAATTTACTCCTCGCACGAGACTATCAGGTACGCGCCGGGCAAGCTCCGCAGATTTGCCTGACCGTACCCATTCTCGAAGGGACGGATGGCTGCCGGCGCATGAGTAAATCGCTTGGCAACTACATTTCAATAAGCGAAGCGCCGCAATCGCAGTTTGGCAAACTGATGAGCATTCCCGACGAGATGATACCGCGGTACGCGCGACTTGCAGCCTTTCGCTCTCAACAGGACTGCGATCGCTTGACTGCCGCCTTGCGCAACGGTTCGGTACACCCTTTGCATGAGAAAAAGAACGTAGCAATGGAAATCGTTACGCTGTATCACGGAGCGGATGCCGCTAGGCAGGCGCGCGATTATTTCGAACGCACCGTTCAACGTAAACAACTCCCGAGTGAGGACATCGCCGAACTGGTGGTGCCGAGGGCCCTAAACGTCGCGGACGTACTCGTGCGCGCCGGTTTTGCAGAAAGCAAGCGGGCCGCGGAGCGCCTTATCTCCGGCAAAGGCGTCCGTGTCGATGGCCTCCTTGTGGAGGATCCGCGCGCAGTTTGGAGTTGGAAAGATCCGGCGGCACTTTCGGTCGGTTCGCGAAAGTTTACCCGCGTCATTGCCCGCAACGGCTGACGGATCGTCGCGCTAAGAAAAAGAAAAGACCAGCGGATTTCGAGGCAAGAAGCATATCACCGAGGTTTCCGCTGGTCGTGCCAGGTGGCGATTCTTTGATACCCTATTCGCCGAAGCAGTCAAACTGATAGTAGATAATACCTGTTGACGCCAGGATGAGTAAAAAGTTTCGTACAAAGCGGCGTCATGGATTGCAGTACCATTTTATTGGGTGAGGCAGCAAGCTAGCCGTGGCGCAAAGTGTTACTTATACCGCCGCTCCGCCGATCACCGGAAAGAAATTTACCTGCAAACGTTGCGGGCGCGTCTATGCATATCCGGCTCCGGGAGAACGCCCCATCCGCTGCGAGTGCGGATGGTGGTATCGCAACGACTACGGAAAGATAAAAGAGGAATTCAGGGCCCGCTTGTGACTTAGGCCTTTTTCAAACGATCGACCAGTTCAGCGATTTCCGTGGAGCTGAGCACGTACACTTGCTTGCAAAACTCACAGGTAGCTTCGGTCTGGGCTCGCTCAGTGGCCATTTTTAACAATTCATCACGGCCAAGACCCAACAACGCCACTTCCACCTTTTCACGCGTGCAGCGGCACGCAAATTCAACGAGTGCGCGGTTACTTTCCTTAATTTCGGTATTTCCAGCTAGTGAATGCAGCAATTCGGGCGGACCCGCCCCGTCGGCGATTTGCGTGGTAATTGGGGAAATGGTTTTGGCTCGTTTCTCCAAATCTGCAATCGCCCGCTCGTCGGCTCCGGGCAACACTTGCCCGATGATTCCGCCGGCAGCAACGATGCCGTTGCGGTTTGCTAAGACGCCCAGCGCGACGACGCTTGGAATTTGTTGCGAATTCAACAAGTACGAGGCCAGATCTTCAGCGATCTCACCAGAAACCAGTGGAACGATTCCCACATAGGGCTGGCCAACTTCGTACGATTTGGTTACCTGTAGCGATCCTTTGCCGAGTGCGCCGCGTACATCGAATTTGCCGCTTGCGTTCAACGGAACGTCGACGTCAGCATTTTTGGCGTACCCGCGTACGCCGATCCGACCGTTGCGCAGTGTCATTACATCGGCCACAACCCCACGCAGCGGGCCGTCTCCGGCTATCTGCAAACTTATGCGTTCCCGTCCCTTAAGACTCGCGCCAAGGAGCGCGGCCCCTGTCATGAGCCGGCCGACTGCGGCGCTAGCCGTAGGTGAGAGCGAATGACGCGCTTGTGCCTCGCATACCAAGTCGGTAGTGATTCCAGCAACGAAGATAACGCCGGCGTCCGGTGCCGAAGCGGTAAGAAGGCAGTCAGGCATGGATTGCGGTTACCGAGGGCCAACCCTTTTCCTGCCCGAACCGCAGGGTGAATGCGTGTTACGGTAATTCACGGGCCAAATCTCAACATGCTCGGGGAACGGGAACCTGACGTCTATGGAACGCTCACGCTAGCCGACATTAACGCAAAAATCGCCGACGTTGCAGGCGAACTTCGGTTGCAGGTGCGCTGCGCGCAATTCAATTCCGAGGGAGGCATTATCGATGCCCTACACGCAGCTCGTGTCGAGGCGGATGCCGTCGTGCTCAATCCTGGCGCATACGGCCATTACTCGTACGCAATTGCCGATGCTATCGCGGCGATCGGCGTCCCCGTGATCGAAGTGCACTTGTCCAACACGCACGCACGCGAAGCGTTCCGCCGCCGCAGCGTTGTGGCGCCGGTGTGCGCCGGGTCGATAAGCGGATTCGGCTTTGAATCCTACCTGTTGGCGTTGCGCGCCGTCGCCGCTCTGGAATCCTCGGGTTGAGCGCAAACCCGCGTGGCTTCTGATGCGGGGCGCACTGCAGGAGCGCTGCAATCGCTTGCAAATACCACGGCAAGCACCTCATGGTTTTATATTTCGCGACCTGCTAGAGGAGATTTCATTTGACGAAAGCCGACTTAGTTAGTTCTGTTGCTGAAGAGTTCGAACTCACGAGACGCCAAGTGACCGAAGTCGTCGATATGGTTTTCAACGAAATTACGGGCGCGCTGCGAAAAGGCGATAAGGTTGCATTAGTACCATTTGGCAGCTTCGTTGTGCGTCAACGCAAGAAACGCGAAGGACGCAATCCAAAAACCGGTGAGAAATTGACCATTGCAGCGCGGAAAGTCCCGGCGTTTCAGGCAGGTAAAGCCCTGCGCGACGCCGTGGGCGGCGCAAAGAACGGCGCCAAAGGCTCTGGTGCGAAGAAGTCGGGGGGCAATAAGGCTGGAAGCAAGCGCTAGAAATTGGCCCAGTCGACGGATCTGAAGTTTCAGATGCCGTTAATCTTTTCCAGCGCGCATTTCGAGTTGAACATTCGAATGCGCTGCTGGATGTCTGGACTTTCTTAGCGAACGCGCAACCCAATGGCTTCCTTGCAGCACGACAAGACGGCCGGCTTGTGGGATACGCGATCTTCGTGGCAAGTCTGTCGGGGATCCAAGCGCGGGCCGTGCGCAGCGGCGAAGTTTTCAAGTGGCTGCTCCACGTGCTTACTGGGCGTTACCGATTCAAGGGCGGCGCTCTGTTACGCACGTTGGGCAATAAAGTAAAGTTTCTCTTTACGGGACAAAAGTTTCGCACGAAGGGAGATGCGCAGCTCTTAAATATTGCCGTAGATCCGAGCGTACAGGGCAAGGGCATTGCCAAGAAGCTTGTGGCTGCCGGCCTGTCGCAAATGCGTGCAGCTCGCGTTTTGGAAGTACGTCTCGAAGTGCGACCTTGGAACGTTTCTGCCGTTCGCGTATATAAGGCAACAGGCTGGCGGGAAGTGGGACGCACGCGAGATTTGGAAGGGGAATGGATCGTAATGGTCGCCAACCCGTGACTTCGAACAAACGGGCTGTGGCGCAGCTTGGTAGCGCACTTGACTGGGGGTCAAGGGGTCGCAGGTTCAAATCCTGTCAGCCCGACCATGCTTACTCTCATACGGAATAATGGAAAGCTAGAGTAAACGTCCGCAATCTCCAAGTCCCTCGCAACGGCGCCGCGCGGCGCGTGAAGCCGCAAGTGAAAGACGTCCTCCGCTACCTCTTGGCGATGGGATTCATAATTGCCGGATTGATGCACTTCACGCGCACGCCGTTCTATGTTCGCATCATCCCACCACCGCTTGCGTCACACGGGCAGTTACTCGTGTATCTGAGCGGGTTCTGCGAAATACTGGGCGGGATCGGCATCCTTTTCGTATGGAGCCGTAAGACCGCGGGGCTTGGGTTGCTCGCGCTGCTTGCGGCGGTCTTTCCTGCGAATCTGTACATGGCGCTGCGGCCGGATTTGTTTCGCGATGTCGCATCGCCTACGGCACTGCTCATACGGCTGCCAATGCAGTTCCTTTTCATGGTGTGGGTCTGGTTCTGTTGCTTCTAATTCCCGCCGTGCTGTTGGCAGTAGTGTGCATCTGGATCGTTGTTCCCCCGCTCAACCCTCCGAGCATCATTCTGGCGGTTGCGTCCATTGAACTGAGCCCTTATCTGTTGCTGCTCAACATGGCGCTGCTGGTGATCGCATATCGCGCCCAACGGCGCTGGAAAAGCGCCACTATGCTCACGCTTGGAGCGAATTGCGTACTGTGCGCCCTGCCGATGCTCGCGCTCCTTGGCACCGACGCCGGCCGGCGGCTTACCAATGGCCACCGCACAGTGAAGGTAACGGAACGCTTCATTCTCCTCACCCTCGGCGTCGAACGTGCGCAAATGCGGGTATATCTGCCCGACACGCCGCGGCGAAAAGCTGCGGTGTTCGCAATCTATGGTGGGGCGTGGCAAAACGGGTCGCCACTCAACGATCGAGCGATCGATCGCGCGCTCGCGCATGAAGGTTATGCCGTTTTTGCGCTAGACTACCGCCATTCGCCAAAGTACCGGTTCCCAACCGCGCTCGACGACGTTCGCGGCGAGATTGCCATGGTTCGTCGCCATGCGCAGCAATATAATATCGACCCCGCTCAAATCGCAGTGCTCGGACATTCCTCGGGTGGTGAACTGGCCGAACTGCTTACGTTCGAATCCCGCTCGCCGGTACGCGCGATGATCAGTTATTCCGGCGCCGTCGATCTCGCCATGGGATACAAGTATCCGCCGGTCCCAGATCCCATTGGTGTGCGTTCGGTGATCGAGAAATACATCGGCGATACGCCGGAGCGGGCGCCCCAGCGTTATCGGGCCGCGACGCCGCTCGCCCAGGTTCGGCGCGGACTGCCGCCCGCGCTGCTTATTTACGGCAGTCGCGATCACGTTGTGGATATTCGATATGCCTGGAAGCTTCGCGACGCGCTCCGTGCCGCAGGCACCCCTGTGACGTTCTTGGAACTGCCGTGGACGGAACATGCCTTCGAAGACGTGCCCTTTGGGCTGCACGCGCCGATCGCGTACCGGGCGACGGTGGAGTTTTTGGACGGCATCTTCAAAGGGAGCCCGTCCAAAGTGAGCCGAACGCTTTCCGGGCCATGAGAAACCGTCTTGCTATGATTGGGTTGAGTTTTGCCGTGTTCGCGTTGTTTTCTGCAACGGCATTGGATGCCACGGCGCAGAGCGCGCGGTCGGTTCCCTGCGGCCAACTCGGCCGCAACAACAGAACGTGCCAGAATCCGATTATTCAAGGCGTCGTTGATGGACAATGGATCGCCGTTATAGAACATTATAATGGAACGAATGGAGGCCCCGACCGCTTGACGATTGTGGGTATCGCCGCTGGCGGTAACGGCCTGCAAACGGTAAGCTTGGGTGTCATAAAGCCGGAAGGTTTAGGAGCTGACCGCATGGACGCGTGGTTTGCGTCCGATAAACTCTACGTCACCAATGCCATCTACCTTCCGGATGAAGCCCATTGTTGCTTCACCCATCGCATGACGAGACGCTTCGGATTTCAGGGCAAGAAACTCGCGCTCGAACGACTCGCCACTGTATCATCGAGCGCATCAAAAGGCGCAATCATCGCGGCGTTAGATCGCGCACCCAGCATGTAAACAGTTTCGGTTGTAGCGGGGACCATTGGCTCGTTCCTTACTAGGAAGAAATTGAGAAGAATTCAAGGCGGCACCTTGTCAAGACTTGATAAGGTAACATCCATCCTGGCCGTTTGGAGGACACATGCTTGAAAAACGATCCCGCGCGGAAAAACTTGCCGCTTCGGGTCGTCATGGTTATGGGCGGCCTGGCTACCTCGTCCTTTCGTTCCTGATGTACGCTGCACTAAGGAGCCGATGCTAATGCATTTAGCGCCTGAAATTCGGACCTGGTAAAACCTTAGATGGCTAACATCCGGGAAAAGGTCATTGTCAATTGCCCGTTTAGCGCGGTTATCGAGTACGTCGAGACTTTTTTTTCGCAACGTCACAAGTTACCCTTGTCTGCACTGCAAACCATTCGGACCGAGGTTACGACCGAATACAACGTTGCTATTGATCGCATGGACAGCGCTCGGCGGCATGACGCACTCGAAGTCTCGTGGTACCCGAAAGCGCACCTTCCCCTTCCGGCTTTCCACGGAATACTCTCGGTTCGTCCGCACTTCAAAGATTCGGAGCTCGCGCTTGAGGGATCGTACGAGCCACCGCTGGGTCCGGTCGGCGAAGTCTTCGAAGCTACCATCGGCCGCAACATTGCCCGCGGTACGATTAACGGCTTGCTGCAAGAAATCAAGGCTTCGGTCCAAGACCAATGGAACCGGCAGCGCCTCAAATACCCGGACGTCGAGACCTTAAACAAGGCGGCAAAGTCGCAACACAAGCAGAGCGACTAAGAAGGGCAGTTCTTACAGTTCTCCGGCGATCTTCACTCTCAGAAGGGCACGCGAAGTGGATGCTTCCGAAGCGTTAGGGATGAGCGCTGGTCCGGTGAAATCAAGTAGGTCGATTACTGAATAGGACTAAGGGGCTCAGTATAAGGCGCGGGAAGATTTCACCGGGAGTCCCCTGAAGTTTTCACTATGAGACATCCGACGTGTTCCGCCCTCGGCATGCTTTTGGCCGTCCTGCTCTGTAATTCAACCGCACCAGCGGAGGGCAAGCCGTTTCGCCACATTGTCTTTAGAGTTGGCGTAACGATGACGACTCAAAACGATACCTTAGTCAGCGGGATTGATACGGGCGGTTCCCAGACAGCTCACTCGGGCGGCGGCATGGTTGCCACCGGATCGATTACCGCCGACTTCATCGGCATAACCGGCGATAATGCTTTTAGAATTCAGATAGCGGAGAGCACTGACAACCGTAAGGCGCCGCCCGTTGCTGTGGATGTCACCGGTGATGGAAATGTACGCGTGACCCAAAATCAGGTGGTCAACGTGACGGAAGAGGAGCAAACGATCCTGCCGATGCTCGCTCGGTACTTTGTGACCGATGACGGCGTCAGCGCCGGGCAGTGGACGCGTAAGAGTTCTGGACCGAAAAGCTCCGTCGACGAAACGTATCGCGTCACCAGCCAAGAACCGTCGGGCGATGTCAAGATTGAGATGGATCAGCGCATTAACGTGCGGGACGCGCAACCCTTCGATACGACCACACATGGTTCGATCACCTACAGTACAAAATACAAGATTCCGCGCGCTGTTGTCATTGAATCACGCACCCATCGCGAGAGCGTTCAAGGGGCCCAAACTGACAATACCAGAGCGCACTTTGACCTGGTGACTGACTCTTTTCAGACTGGTTCATAACGCCAAGAAAAGGCACAGCAGCTCACCTTACGTCTTGCCATTCCTGTGCGCGATATACAGCATGCCGATTGCAAATCGAAGCTTGCGTAATGGAGGCGACTTGAATTTCCGCTGAGCGGAACGTCGGCGATGCGAGGAAGGGGTAGCGGCGCTCCACCCGGATTGTTTGCGAAGAATTTGTCCATCTTGTCTTTGTAGCCGGCCATGATCACGGTAATCTCGTCGCGATGGCTTTTCCATGTACTGCAACAGAATTTCGACAGCTTCCGCACCGTAGTCGCGCGGCGTTCGACACACGGGCAGAACTGCTCAAACGGATTCAATTGAAATGCGCTCGTCCTCCGGAACCGTCCGGCGCATTCGGGCGACGCACAACCTCACGAGACTGCGCCCCCTAACCGGCACCCGCTACAGCGCGAAACCTACTTTGGAAACCGTTTAAGAGCGTTACGGCGAGCGGCCGGGGAGAAGCTTTTCACCGTGGTTGTAAAAGCCGTCCCCTTCCGGCCCGTTTTGCGTGTAATCAGTACTTGGGCTAACCCAAAAATTCTCGCCGGTTTTCGCTGAATGAGCGTATTCCATCCCGAGTTCTTTATTGTAGGAAGAGGCCTCGTCACTCTCGTCTCGCGCGCGGCTTTTCGAACTTCCCGAACTGGAACTCGCTACTAAGTGGACCGTACACCGGACGGACGTAGCAACGCTCATCGCTTGCTTGAAGGAGCGTTTGGATTCTGACGGCGCGATGCCGCCGCTACGCATCGCAAGAATAAGGCCGCCCGGGTCTGAGGGGAGCGGGAAGAGTCGATACAGCGTTAGTCCACGCACATTGCTGCTTTCCCAAGAGACAACGGTGTAGCCGTGGGCTTGCCTGCGACCGCCGAGACTTACTCGTGCTCCAATCGCGGTAAAGAGCATGGTGGCCAGCGTGCTGTCCGGCGTACCGTATAAGTTGCCGGAGTATTGCCGCATCTGCGACGTCACGCCCATGACCAAGTACCCGGCGGA
>JALZBG010000054.1 GCA_030947645.1 Vulcanimicrobiota bacterium
ACGCTGCTTTCTGCCGGCATGTCGCCCGTCGACGCCGGACGTACCGGTGCATATTGGCACGGTCTGGCGGGGCGGTATGCGGCCGCGAATCGCCAAGTCGGCGTCACCGCCGGCGACCTGCCCGATGTGCTAGCCGCATGTATACCCGCGCCAACTTCAACGAGCGACGACCTTCAACAAATCTTTTAAGCGCGCCAATGTCAGCGTGGCACTACGGCACTCGTACGAGTTCTCGAAAGCCGCTCTCGTCGAGAATGGTGATGCCCAGCGATTGCGCCTTGGTGAACTTGCTGCCCGGATCGTCGCCGGCGACCACATAATCTGTTTTCTTGCTCACGGAAGCCGTGACTTTTCCGCCGGCCGCCGCGATGGCATCGGTCGCCTGATCGCGAGTCATTCCCGCCAGCGTTCCCGTAAGAACCAGTGTCTTTCCCCCGAGCGGTCCGGCGGCCTCGCGCACGCGCTTGGGCGCCGTTGTGATCAGACCCGCCTGCCGCAAACGGCGCAACATTTCACGATTAGGCTCTTGTGCACAAAAGAGCGCGACGCTGCGAGCTACTTCCGGACCGATACCTTCACTCTGTAGGAGCGATTCGACCGGCGCGCTTTCAAGCGCATCCAACGATCCGTAATCCTCTGCTAGAATGGCTGCGGTTTGGCTGCCGACGAAGCGAATCCCCAAGCCAACGAGTAACCTGGCAAGACCTCGCGATTTCGACTGCTCGATAGCGCGCAGCAGATTGTCGGCCGTTTTTGTTCCGGCGCGCGGAACACTCCTCAGCCGCTTTGCGTCTAAGCTGTAGATATCCGCGATGGTTTTCACCAAGCGGAGATCCACAAGCGTCGCAGCCATCACCTCGCCGATGCCTTCGATGTCCATCGCGCCGCGCGAACAGAAATGCCGCACGCGCTCGAACACTTGCGCCGAACACGCCGCATTCGTGCAGCGCGACATCGCTTCTCCTTCGGGATGATCGACGTCCGAGTTGCAGACCGGGCATTTCGAAGGCATGCGGAAAGTGGCGGGACTCCCGACGCGCCCTTCCAAGACCGGACCAACAACTTGCGGAATCACGTCACCCGCCCGGCGGACGATCACCGTATCTCCGACGCGAATATCCTTGCGCCGGATATCGCCTTCGTTGTGCAGAGTGGCAAGCTTCACCCGGACTCCACCGATCGCAACCGGCTCCAACACCGCATATGGGTTTAGCGTCCCGGTCCGTCCGACGTTCACGCGAATGTCGAGTAACTTCGTGGTGGCCTCGCGCGCTCTGAATTTATAGGCGGTCGCCCAACGCGGATCTTTGCCGACAGTTCCCAAGCGCGCCTGCAGCGTAAGATCGTCAACTTTGACGACGACTCCGTCGATCTCGTAATCGAGTCTTTCGCGTTCCCGCTCCCAGGTTTCGCAATAGCTGATAACGTCTTCGATGGTCGCGCAACGCGCGACGTTTTCGTTGACGGGAAAACCGCATTCTCGCAGATACATAAGAGCGTCGAATTGCGTGCCGATCGAGCCAGCGGGCTTCAATTCGCCGATGGCATACGCGAAAAACGACATCGCTCGATCGGCGGTAAGGCGGGGGTCCAGTTGACGAATACCGCCGGAAGCAGCATTTCGCGGGTTGGCAAACGGCGGCAACTCCGAACGTTCGCGTCGCTCGTTGAGTGCTTGGAAGGTACTCTTACGCATGTACACTTCACCCCGAGCCTCGAGTAATTGCGGAACTCTTCCCCTCAAGCGCAGCGGTATGGAGAGCACGGTCCGCAAATTTGCGGTCACCTCTTCGCCGATTTGCCCGTCACCTCGCGTTCCCCCGAGGCTTAACATGCCGTCGCGATACTGCAGCGAGATTGCCAGTCCGTCAATTTTCAACTCGACGACGTACGAAACTCCGGCAGTTGCCGTCCGGCGGACGCGCGCGTCAAAAGCGCGTAACTCGTCCGCATCGAAGGCATTGGAAAGGCTGAGCATGGGCCGCAGGTGATGGTACGGCGGAAAGCTTCCGCTGGCGATCGAGCCCACGCGCTGCGTCGGTGAATCGGGCGTGACTAGCTCGGGAAAACGATCTTCCAAGTCGAGCAGTTCGCGAAGAAACGCATCGTAGTCTTCGTCGCTGATCTGCGGATCGTCGAGCACATGATACCGGTAATTGGCTTCCGCCAGAACATCGCGCAGATGCGCAGCGCGCTTGGAGGGTTCTTCCGAATTACGGTCTTTTCGAATACGTCACAACCTGGACGGGGTATCCATCCGGATCGCTAATGATGGCTACCCTGCCGAACGAATCGTCATACGGGTCCTGAAAAATTGGAACGGTCGCCTTGCGAGCTTCTCCAACGAAGCGGTCAACGTTCTCGACTGTAAAACTCAGTTGCACGGATCCCGGGCGCACGGTCAGAATTTCGGTTTTCGGGTGCAACCCGAGCAGCATTCCTTCGGCCAACTCAAAATCCACGCGGTAAGGAATCTCATTGGTCTTCACATCCAGACCCAGTACATCGCGATAAAAGTCTCGCGAACGTTCCAAGTCGGCGCACACCAGCATTACGACCGCGCATTTCGCCTTCACGCTTCGACCGCGATTCGACCGTCCTTCGCCAACTGCTCCAGCACTTGCAAATTTTCTAGTTCAAAGGCTGCAAGCTGCTGGTGATCGAGCTGATCGTGTCCTACGGCGCGTTGATCTGTCAACACAGGACGCAAGTAGTATCCTGTGTGCGATCGTTCGTTAACGGCGAGCTCCTCGGGCGTACCGGTACCAACCACGCGTCCACCACGGTCACCCCCTTCGGGCCCCAAATCGATGATGAAGTCGGCAGTTTTAATCACGTCCAAGTTGTGTTCGATGACGAGCACGGTGTTGCCCAATTTTACGAGCCGTTGCAGCACATCCAGCAACTTGTGAATGTCCGCAAAGTGTAAACCGGTGGTCGGCTCATCCAACACGTAAAACGTTCGACCAGTGGATCGCCGCGAAAGCTCGGTCGCTAGTTTGACTCGTTGAGCTTCACCGCCCGAAAGTGTCGTTGCAGCCTGACCCATTTTGATATAGCCGAGCCCAACCTCACAAATGGTCTTTAGCTTGTTGTGAATGCGTGGAATTGCGGAGAAAAATTCGTTTGCCTCATCAACCCGCATCTCCAGGATATCGGCGATCGTTTTCGATTTGTACTTTACTTCCAGAGTTTGTGAATTGTAGCGCTTGCCTTTACAGACTTCGCACGGGACGTACACATCCGGCAGGAAGTGCATCTCGATTTTGATGATCCCGTCCCCTTGACAAGCTTCGCAACGTCCGCCCTTGACGTTGAACGAAAATCTTCCGGGCGCGTACCCCCGCATCTTCGCCTCGGGGACAAGCGAGTAGAGCTCGCGGATTTGATCGAACGCGCCGGTGTAGGTCGCCGGATTGGATCGGGGCGTGCGTCCAATGGGAGATTGATCGATTACGACCATCTTGTCCAACGCTTCCGCGCCGCCGACGCTGCCATATGTGCCGCCCGCGGGTTGGCCGTGCAGGTGCTGGTTGAGCGCCTTCACCAGTACCTGGTTGACCAACGTTGATTTTCCGCTGCCGCTAACGCCGGTGATGCAGGAGAACGCTCCAATGGGGAAATCGACATCGACGTTGGTTATGTTATTCGCGGTCGCATTTTTGAGGCGAAGCCAGGTGCGCGGTTTTCGACGGTGGCGCGGAATCGGTATGAACTGACGACCCGAGAGGTAGGCACCTGTTAGCGAACGCGGGTCATTGAGAACGTCGTCTAAGGAGCCCACGGAGAGGATATGCCCTCCTTCCGCTCCTGCCCCCGGGCCGATATCAACGATGACATCAGCTTCTCGCATCGTATCTTCGTCGTGTTCGATAACGATTAGCGTGTTGCCCAAGTCGCGAAGTGTTTTTAGGGTTGCCAGCAACCGGTCGTTGTCACGCTGGTGCAATCCGATCGACGGTTCATCCAAAATATACAAAACACCGACCAGCGACGAGCCAATTTGAGTTGCTAACCGTATGCGCTGGGATTCGCCCCCGGACAGCGTGGTTGCCGTGCGCGACAAGCTCAAGTAATCTAAGCCAACATTCGACAGAAATCCAAGACGCGCGCGAATCTCCTTTAGGATCTGATGCGCAATCATTTCTTCACGGACGCTCGGCTTAAACTGCTCAAAGAATGTTTGCGCCCGTTCAACCGACATTTGCGTGAGTTGCGCGATCGAAGTACCGTCGATCGTGACCGCCAGTGCTTCAGGTTTGAGCCGAGCCCCTTTGCACTTCGGGCACACGCTCGCCGACATGTACTTCTCGATATCTTCTTTGACGTAGTCGCTGCTGGTTTCGCTGTATCGCCGTTGCAGGTTGTTGACGACTCCTTCAAAGGTCGCACGGTAATTCCAAACATGTCCGGAGCGCGACTCGTAGGAGAACTTTTCTTCGTCCTGGGTGCCGTAGAGCAGCATGTCAACAACGTCATCTGACATTTTGTTAATCGGTGTCGACGTTTTCACGCGGCGGCTGCGCAGCATGCGTTCTACTTGCTGCAAATAGTAGGGGTTCATCGAAGGAAAACGCCCCGATCCGATCGGCTTGCTCCAGGGTACGATCGCGCCTTGATCGATCGACTTTGAGCGGTCGGGGATCACTTTCCAGGCGTCAATCTCGATTTTTTCGCCAAGCCCCGTGCAACCGGGACAGGCTCCATACGGGGAGTTGAAGGAAAATAAGCGGGGAGCCAGCTCTTCAAAAGATAGTCCGCAATACACGCACGCAAATGCCTCACTAAACGTGAGTTCCCGCGAGGCGTGTGGCGCAGCGGTGTCCGCGGAATCTACCAACGCGGTAACTATCCCGGTTGAGAGCCGCAGGGTCGTTTCGATGCTGTCGGTTAACCGCTTGCGAATCTCGGGCTTCATGACTAGGCGATCAACGATGACCTCGATGGTATGCTTGCGCTTCTTATCGAGGACTATTTTGTCGCGTAACTCTTTTTGTTCGCCGTCAACCCGTACTCGCGCGAAGCCTTCCTTAGCGATCTCTTCAAACAGCCTCGCATACTCGCCCTTGCGGCCACGCACCACCGGCGCAAGCACCTGCACGCGGGAGCCTTCGGGGAGCGCCATGATGCTATCGACGATCTGGTCGCTGGTTTGCGTGCTGATTTCGCGACCGCAGTTGTAACAATGCGGAACGCCGACGCGGGCATACAAGAGACGGAGATAATCGTAGATTTCCGTGACCGTTCCCACGGTGGAACGCGGGTTGCGAGAAGTCGATTTTTGATCGATGGAAATTGCGGGCGAGAGGCCTTCGATGTAGTCGACGTCCGGCTTTTCCATCTGCCCAAGGAATTGGCGCGCGTACGACGACAGCGACTCAACGTATCGCCTTTGGCCCTCCGCGTAAATGGTATCAAAGGCGAGCGAGGACTTGCCCGACCCGCTTAACCCGGTGATCACGATCAACCTGTTGCGCGGCAGGGTCAGATCAATGTTCTTGAGATTGTGCTCGCGCGCACCCTTGATCACGATGGAATCGAGTCCGCTATGGGCGCTGGAAGACGGCATCAGTATACCATGACCAGAACTTGGCGAACGACGTTGCGCTTTGGAGCTTTAGCGGTTGGGCGAAGACGGCGAAACGGCAACGGATTGCGGTTCCCGCAATCTTAGATATTCCCCGACTACGACCAAGGTAACGAATGCCACAACGACTTGCTGAAGGGCTTCTGCTGCAATCGGGCCGATGAACGGCATGAAACCTAAAGACACACCGAGCAATCCCGACACGACGGCAATAACCCCGATGAGCAAGACAACGATCAGCGTTGTAACCAGCGAATGGCGCGCGATAAGTACGGATTCTCGTAACGCCTGAAAGCCGGGATGCTCGCCGACCACGGCGGCAGCCATCGTGTACAGGAAGAAAACGGCGTACGCCAGCAGCGATATGCCAAGCGTGAACGGTGCCAATGCTGCAGCAACTATTCCCAATATCAGCATCCCGATCATCGCCACAAACACATTGCCGGCATCGCGCTGGAAGGCCGTGGTTCCGTCGTTGAGGGTGGCTTTACCGGTGCGCCAGGCAGCGCCCGCCATTCCAGTTGCGTAGGTAATTGCCAGAATGGTGGCGATCGTGGTGATTACCGGGCGCAGCAGCATCGTCACAGGATTTACCGCGATCGGAAGGCCTGAAGACGGATCGTACATGAGCTGGGAGCCCGGTGGCGTCACAAAAGCGCTTGCTATCCCGGCCACCACCCCTATGACGAGACCCGGCACGATGATGATCCAATTGGAGGTAAGAAGCTGCCAAGAACGGCTAAAGATGTTCCCAATATCGTTGCTATTCTGCATCCTGCGATCTTCGTTGAACGAGGCTGTGACCCCCGCAGTCCACGATTCGGCGCAACGACTGAGCAACTTCGCTAATCGTATGTACGGTTACGTCCGGCGGGGGAGCGCCCGCCGGAAGCGTGGCCCCATGGACGTTCATCCAGATCGTGTACAGGCCGGCTCTGAGCGCTCCCCGGATGTCGCGCTCGTACCGATCGCCCACCATGGCGCTGCCCGCTGGAGAGCTTTCCAGTTTTACGCAGGCGTGCGCGAACAACAACGGATCGGGCTTGATCATTCCAACTTCATCCGCGATGAAAATGGCATCAAAGAGCTCACCGATATTTAAAAGGGCGATCTTCTCACGGTGTGTTTCTGCGAAGCCGTTGGTTACTAATCCGAGCTTGATGCCGCAATCGCGCAGCTCGTGGAGCATTTCCACAGAGCCTGGGAACATCTTGAAGTACTTGCGCCGGTAGAGATTGTACTGTGAGCCGCACCTGGCTGCTAGTTCGGTGTCGTCCAAACCCACATCGCACAACGCGGCATGCCACAGTGAGGCGCGCACGCGTCCGAGCTTGGTTGTGAGTTGTTCGGCTTCGAGGCGCTCCCAAAACCCCTCCGCGTGCCCCACGTAGGCAGTTTTCAGCGAGAGCGAGTCGATGTTGTGCTCGGCGGCAACCTCTTGCGCAACCTCTTCGGCGGCACTGCGATACGCTAGCGTATCATCGTGCAACGTGTCGTCCAAATCAAAGAGCACCGTTGTAATTTGCCGGTGCTTCATTGAAAGCATACGCGGAACGAGCGTAACGCATAGGGGCCGATTTCCGCGACAATTGTTTGCCCCTGCAGACCCACGCGTTGCGCCGTGCGACGTTCTAGCGCATCAATTGCAATCACCGATCGTGGCTCTGCGGCGCACACGACGTTTGCGGTGCACGGCCGCCCGTCACACTCCCTAATTCGCAGGATCACACCGCCGCCATCGTCGGCCGGTTTACACGCCACCACCAGCACACCGTCGTCTTGCGAAGCGAAGAGCGCAACGCGCGGTCCATGCGCGTAGGTATGCCAAGTTCGTTCTACAAGCCCTATGCTCACGTTCGAAAAGGGCGCGAACGCGTACTCGAGGTGCTGTTCGCCACGGTCGGCGGCCGGATCCGGCCAGACCGGAGCTCGCAATAGCGAATGCCCCAAATGCACGGCACCGCCGCGTAAGGTGGCGTTCCAGCCATAGGTGTCGAGGGTCAAAAGGGCCAGCGCTGCACCGGTTTCTTCGCGCACCAGCGCGTATCGCTGCCCCGGCACCTCGAATTGCGCCCGTCGCGCCGCAGTATCGCTCCGCGAGCAACGCACAAGCGTTCCATGCGGCGTTCCGTACGTTACCTCGGTGGCATCGATGTTCAGCGTATTTTCAACGCGCAGCAGCCGGTGTAATTCATTCCAAACACCATCGATCTCAACGCGCAGAAATGGCTCGCTTTTGCGCAGTTCAAGGCGCATGGTGAAGTGCGACCTTCCCATCGTAATGGGAACCTCCAGCGCACCCTCGTTGAGGCAAGCGCGTCCGGCAGCCACACCGATCGTACGGCGTTGGTATCCAGCGTCGATGTTCCATGCATCCCATTCTTTAGGTTCATCCACGTAGGCGGTGAGGACGTTCGCTGGCTTTACGACGTTGGCGCCCCCCGCTGCAGAGAGATGCGCAATCCGTCCGTCCGCGAACACCTGGGCACTCAACCGATCGTTTCCAAAGGCGAAGTAACCGTCGCGGAATATCGGCTGAACCGCGGGCCTCCGCACTTCATGCAAGGCGGTCCGCGAGAGCATGGAGCTCGCGTTGTTTCTCACCCACCGCACGAGCGCTTCCGCCTCGTCGTATTCGACGTGCACATCATCGTAGACGGCGCCGATGGAAGTCCCCGTGATCACATCATGAAACTGGTTGCGTAGCACAATGTTCCATGCTTGCGAGAGACGTTCGCGTAGCGCTGCTTGCGAACTCCGCGAGGCACCGATCGCCACACACCATGCGGCGCACTCCTCCGCCTCGCTAAGTTGACGTTCGAGCCGGGCGTTGCGCGCCTTAACCCGATGGTGTGTCGTGAACACTCCGCGATGGTATTGGAGGTACAGCTCGTCTTCATGGACCGGCAATCTACTCCGCTCGGATTCGAGCTGCGAAAACCAATCTTTCGGACGGATCCATCGCGCCTGATCCGCAGCGCGCTCAATTGCTGCGTCTGGCACTCCGCCCCCACCGTCACCGTAGCCCACGATCAGCGGTTCCTTGCGCTTGCGGGCGGTAGCGAGGCGATTCGGCGACAAGTCGCCCTCATAGGACTCGATTTGTGCGGCTAGCACGTCGCTACCGTCGGGACCTCGCCACACAAATTGATTGTAGGGAAATCGGGTCGAGTCGTTCCACTGTAGTTTTGTCGTCGCAAAATACGCGATGCCAGCGTGGGCCAATAATGTCGGCACGGTGTTTGCGAATCCGAAACTGTCGGGCAGCCACGCAACGCACGGTCGTTGAGCAAAATGCTCTTCCACAAACCGGTGCGCAAACAGCATTTGGCACAGAAGGGCTTCGCCCGAGGGAATGTTGCAGTCCGATTCCACCCACAAAGCAGCAACGGTTGTGTCAAACCGTCCATCTGCAGCCAAGCCGCGCACGCGCTCGAAAAATGCCGAGTCGGCTTGTCGAACAAATTCATAAAGCTGCGGCTGACTCTGAGTGTACACAAAGTGCGGGAAGCGCTCGATCTGGCGCGCCGCCGTCGCAAAAGTGCGCAATGCTTTGCGGCGCGTTTGTTCGTACGTCCAGAGCCACGCCACGTCCAAGTGCGCGTGGCCGATCAACGTTTGCGCACCGCCGATCGGCGGCGAGCTATTGTGCGTTTCTCGGCTGAGTTTTGCATGCAATGCCGGCTTGGGATGCGAGCGCAGGTTCATCCACCACCAGACGAGTCCGGGACCGGAAGGGAGGCCGGAAATCGGCAAGGACGCTCGCTCCACTTCCAATCGCAACGACGCACCGGCCGGTGCCGTAGGTAAATTCAGAACGCTGTGTTTGGCGTCGAAGGCCCCGGCAACGGCGCCGTTGACCCGCAAGAGAGCGCCGGTGCGCGTGCTATAAGCGAGGTTCTTTCCCGCACCGTCACAAGTGAGCGTTGCCTGCAGCACACTGATGCCGTCATCATCACAAGCTTTCGTAAATCTTAAATCCACGGGTCGCCAAAATTTGGCAGGATGACAGGGGGGATTAGGATACGAGTTCCTTGAGCGCGTGGGCAAAAATCTTGGGCGCCTTGCCCTGGAAAAGCACGCTTTCATTGCCGCCGATTTGCTTGCGTAATTCCAAAAGCTCGTCGCGCAGCGCCGCGGCTTTTTCAAATTCCAAATTGGCCGCGAATTCGCGCATCTTGTTTTCGATGTCTTTCATCATTGCAACGGCAACGTCTCGTGGGAATTTCTCGGCGCGAATTGCCGCAGCACCGTCTTCCGGAGCGCCGACCATGGCAAGAATGTCCCGAATTTCTTTGCGCACTGATTTCGCCTCGATGCCGTGCTCGACATTATAGGCCAGTTGCATGTCGCGACGGCGCTTGGTCTCGCCCAGCGCCCGAGCCATCGATTCGGTGACGACATCGGCGTACATGATAACGCGGCCCTCGACATTGCGGGCCGCTCGGCCGATGGTCTGAATCAATGAAGTCCCGCTGCGCAAATACCCTTCCTTGTCAGCATCCAAGATGCCCACGAGCGAAACCTCAGGCAAATCAAGCCCCTCACGCAATAAATTGATTCCCACCAAAACATCGAAGCTGCCCCTGCGCAGGTCGCGCAGAATCGCAATCCGTTCGAGGGTGTCGATTTCGCTATGGAGGTAGCGGACTTTAAACCCCATCTCCAGCAAGAAATCCGTGAGATCTTCCGCCATCTTTTTGGTGAGGGTGGTGACCAAAATACGCTCGCTTTTGCCGACGCGCGCTCGAATTTCTTCCATCAAGTCATCAACCTGATTTTTCGTCGGGCGAACGTCCACTTCGGGATCGACAAGCCCGGTCGGACGAATGATCATTTCCACGACTTGCGCTGACTTCCCCAGTTCATAGGTGTTGGGAGTAGCCGATACGTACACAACCTGATTGAGATGAGCGCTGAATTCTTCAAAAGTTAGCGGGCGATTATCCAGCGCGCTGGGTAACCGAAAACCATGCTCGACCAGCGCCTCCTT
The DNA here is from genome assembly GCA_030947645.1 of Vulcanimicrobiota bacterium. Classification (GTDB taxonomy): domain Bacteria; phylum Vulcanimicrobiota; class Vulcanimicrobiia; order Vulcanimicrobiales; family Vulcanimicrobiaceae; genus JALZBG01. The sequence continues at coordinate 10,581 of JALZBG010000054.1, forward strand.
GCGGGAGCGGTCGCCGCCGTACATTCCATGGACTTGCGGGATGGTCACGTGCGATTCGTCAATGAACAGCAGCCAGTCTTTTGGAAAAAAATCCAGCAGGCAGGATGGGGTCGAACCGGGTTCGCGGCCTGCCAAATGACGCGAATAATTCTCTACGCCGTTGCAGTAGCCGACTTCGCGCAGCATGTCCAAATCATATCGCGTGCGCATCTCCAAGCGCTGGGCTTCCAGGAGTTTCCCCTTCTCTTTAAAGAAGCGCAGCCGCTCCCGGAGTTCCAGC
>JALZBG010000171.1 GCA_030947645.1 Vulcanimicrobiota bacterium
TGCCTAGGCTGGTATCGTCTTCGAGGACGACCTGCTCGCGATCGGCGGGCTCGGTAAAACTTGGCCAACCACTCCCTGAATCGTACTTCCGCTGCGATGAAAATAATTCGTTACCACAGGCGGCGCACGTGTACATGCCGCTGTCCTTGTTGTGCAACAGGGCACCGCTAAACGGCGCTTCCGTGGCGGCTTTGCGCAGCACGGCGTAGCGTTCCGGCGACAATGAGGAACGCCATTCTTCATCCGATTCCGGCATTGGTTTTTCTTTCATATCGCTCATAGTGGTCAAACGTTTCAGGTGGGTGAGGCTTTGGCCTTCACTTCAGGGACGTTGGCCGCTTACGTCGACTTGGGATGCAGCGGCCGACGAAAAAAAGGCCTGTGCGCTTTTCAGCGCTGCCGTCGATGGTACGGCTGGCGGCGCATGAGCAAATTTTATGCGGGCGAGCAATTCAGATAAGTCGGATACCGATACACCGATGTTGTTTTGGATGACGCGCGATGCACCGGGAAAGACGTACGTAACCAGGCCATAAACGCGCCCATTACCGCTGTCAACGATAGGCCCCCCGCTACTTCCTTTATCTGTCTGAGCATCGTACTCGATGTACGCGCCATCAAAAAGCAGCGCATTCACGATACCCGAATGTACTGAAGCGGCCAGGCTGTGGGAACTGAGCAGATAGCGTAGTTGAAAGAGTGGAAAGCCTACGATTGAGACGGGTTGTCCGACGCGGGGCGAGCTACTTGCCAGTTTCAACGTTTTTATGCTTCCTACTTCGACGCGAACGATGGCAGCATCGACCACCGCGCTTTGCGCTACTATCGTCCCGTCGAAAGTACGCCCCGGACGACTCAGCACGTTAACGTCTACAGTTTTGCGCGAGCCCACCACGTGTTTGTTTGTCAAAAAGTATGACGCCGCAGCCGTCGATTGAATGCAGAAGGCGGTGCCGAAGTGGATATCGCCCTGCTCGCTGTAGGAAAGCAGCGCGAGTGCAGGCTTTACCACCTCAAAGGTCGCGGACACGTCTTGAGCCGAGGCCCTCGAGCCCGCGAAGATGACGTTGAACAATAGGCAGATCAGCATAACCGGCGTCTTTGCTACCAATTTCATCTGAAACTGAGTATGCTACCGTTCGGGGCGAAACGCGCAGTGCCGAAAGGCAATCGTGCTTCCTTATCAAGGGCCCCGGTCGACTAGGGCAGATGAACCATTCGCCGCACTCCGTTAGCGCGTTATCCGTCGCCGCTCGTCGTTAATCCTGACCAACGCTCGAAAGCGCTGTCGTGCCGGACGGGTGAGAAGCCTGCGTGAAGCCCAGGCGCATTGTGCAACGCGCCCCGTCACTCCTTTCCGGCGTTCATTTAGGGCCGTTTCCAGTAGTCATCCACTACCTCCAGAAGAAGCGGCGAAAAAACATCGCAAAGCGATTCTCGGAAAATCTTCTCGTCTTCTGCATCATCGGGGAGCGGTGGACCATCACGTTCCCATGCTTGCCGAGACGGCCAAAGCGCGATTGAGGCATACGTGCCATCCGGCTCGCGATGCAGGCGCGCACCGAAAGATCCTCGCGTAGCATGGATCTTTTCAGTGCGCCGCCGCCACACGCGCTCAAATTCGGCTTCTCGGCCCGCTTTGATGCGCCACCGGTAGATCACGGTGAACACCCCGTCAACAGTTCGACATAACCGCACGAAGCCGTGCCGCTGAACGGAGGTTACATCGGGTGTCCCATTGAGTGTTCCATCCCGCTATGGGGCATGGACAGGCGCAACAGGATGTATCCGGCGTCATTGTTTCGCATTTTGGCCTGCCCGGGCCGTTTATTGGCCATGTCGTGATCAACCGGTCTGTTCGGCATCTGCGCGAACGCTTGTTGCATTAACTGGCGGGCTTGGGTGTGCGTGTTCGCAGCGATTCGCACGATCGTCTGGGATTCAGCCGGCGTCAGCGCTGCATCAAGTGTCCTGGCAGCGCCCGCCACGTCGGGATTAGGGTCCGTTGCAAGCCGGCCTACCACTTGACTAAGAAGTGCGCGATGGGCCGGGGTAAGGGCGGCCAGCACGGAACTGCGTGCCTGGCGATGGAGCTGCATCATGTTCTGATGGATTTGCTGCATTTGCGGAGTGGGGGCTGTTTGGGCTCGCGCGACTGAAGGCAAAAGGATGGCAGCGACCGCGAGCGTCGCTAAAGCTAATTTATTCATGGGAACATTGTTCCTTACGGGTCTTAGAAATTGCTGTGAACAGCGCAGAGTCCTCATTCCGCTGTTGCTTTTTGAGAAAGCCGCGCGGTCCAGGAGTAGATCGCAATGAGCACCATGGCGAAAGCGACGGGCCCAATCACGTTGGCATAGGGTTGGAATGCATCGCCGACTACGGCCAGAGGCGTCGCTTTTCCACTCGCAACAATCAGCGCTGCAAGCAATACTCCGAAGACGCTTTCCCCCACAATGAGACCCGAGGCCACAAGCACTGCCAGACGCTTGGCGACGTCGGCAGCCGGCCGGTTTTGCACCCAGCGGTTGTACCACCATCCTATTACCGCGCCCAGTACTGCGGGAGCCGTTGTGGCTGCAGGTAGATAAATGCCTAAACCGACGGCCAGCGGCGGCAACTTGAAACCCGGGATTCGGCGCCGCAGCGTTTCATCCAGGGCAATGACGACGACGCCAACCAAAACGCCGATGCCGATCAAACCCCAGTCAATGTGTCCCTTAATGACGCCGACTGCAAGGGCGGAGATCAAGGTTGCCTGCGGCGCCGGAAGCGCTTGAGACCCCGGCGTGACGCGCACGTTGGGGGCCCCCGCAAAACCATACGCATGGCTAAGAAGATCCAGGATCGGTGGTATCACTAGCGCGCCCATAATGACCCCTACGATGAGGGCCCACTGCTGTTTGGAGGGGGTGGCGCCTACCAGCTGCCCGGTTTTCAAGTCTTGGAGGTTATCGTTGGAAATCGTCGCGACACAGAGTACGACTGCCGTAACCAATAGCGAGTACGCGACCAATGCTTGGGCAATGCTTGCGTTTGTCGTTTTGGCCAAGAGCACAAGCAACAGCGACGCTCCGATGACGGTTAAAATTGCAAGTCCGGAAACAGGGCTATTGGAAGAACCGATGAGACCCGCCATGTATCCGCAGGCTGCGGCGACTAGAAATCCCGCAACCATAACGTACAGCACTGCCCCAAAAACCAACGGGACCATGAGCGAACTCAGTTGAGTCGGCGACAGAAAGGCGGCGAGCAGCGCAGCCAGCGGAACAAGACAGAGCACGCTGATCAAACCGACTTGCCGAATGGGAATATCTCGGTCCGTTATCGGTAATTCTGTTTGATCTTCAATATTCAACGGTCGCGTCACGGCAAGAGCCGAGCGGACGCCGCCCCATACCGGTCGCGCGAGGGAAATCAGCGTCCAGATGGCAGCAATACCGATCGTGCCCGCGCCAATGAACCGCACCTTGTGCTGCCAGGTTGCCGTTGCCACGTCGGCGGCTATTCCCGGTAACGGCTGCAGCGCGCTGATGATCGGCGTGGCGATACCCCAGGAGATGATCAAACCGGTAAAGATTGCCAGGCCGACCGCTAATCCAATCAGTTGCCCAGCGCCAATTAGGGCAAGTGAAAGCGATAATCCGAATCCGGTTGCACCCGAGCCAACATTGAAGTATTTCGCAGCTTCTGCCGCAAACACGCGCGCCCCGATGATCGCCGCAAAGGCTGCAGACGTAATCGAGCCGACCAGCAAAGCCACCAGTCCCGCTTTGTTTTCCGCCACCGCTTGGGCCGACGGACTTTGTTGGACACTGTCGGCTCCGCGTGAGCCCGCGCCAACGCGCAAAACTTCGGCGGCCGCAACCCCTTCCGGGTACGGAAGGTCTGAGTTCGTCACGAGCGCTCGCCGTAGCGGCACGCTGTACATCACGCCGAGAACGCCGCCGACGGCACAAACGCCGAACGATTCCCAATACGGGAATCCCGTCCACCATCCAATCATGACCAGCCCCGGCAGCACGAAAATAATCGACGACAACGTCCCCGCGGCCGACGCAACGGTTTGGACAATATTGTTCTCGTAAATCGTCGAAGTTTTGAAGGCACGCAGAACCGCCATCGAGATCACCGCGGCTGGAATGGAGGACGCGAAGGTCAATCCAACCTTTAAACCGAGGTACACGTTCGCTGCGGTGAAGACGAGCGTGATGAGAC
>JALZBG010000172.1 GCA_030947645.1 Vulcanimicrobiota bacterium
ACGTCGCCAACGGCGGCGCGTAAGGCGCAGTTGGTGGTAAAGATTGCCGGTTGACTAAACTGCGTTTCACGCAGCCTGTCCTCAGGCCCGCTTCGCTGCAATTCCAATAGATCGTAGCCTAAGATGGACGTGGCGACATCAAATAGCTCTCTTGCGCTGGAAAACTCCCCGGCGATTCCCACGCCCATTCCCACGGATTGCGACCCCTGGCCGGGAAATATCACGCCGATCCGCGGTGGTCCGCTCAGTCTAGCCACTCCACTTCCACGCTACCGCCCCCCACGATAATCCTCCACCGAATCCTACGAAGACGATGATGTCGCCGTCATTCAGCTTGCCGAATCGCACGGCTTCGGAAAGCGCGATCGGTATCGATGCCGCCGACGTGTTGCCGTACTCGTGGATATTCACGAGCACTTTGTCGAGTGGCATGTCCAAATATTTAGCTGCAGCATCGATGATCCGCTTATTGGCTTGATGGGGGATGAGAAAATCGACCTGATCGTGTGAAAGATGCGCCTTATAGAGTGCGCGCTCGGTTGCATCGATCATCTTTGTCACGGCGAACTTAAAGACTTCTCGTCCTTCCATAAAAATGTACTGTTGTCCCGAATCTATCGCAAGCGCGTCGAGGGCCTTGCGTGACCCGCCCGCAGGCACGCCTAATAGCTCCGGGCGGCTTCCGTCGGAGCCAAGTTCGGAGGAGAGAAAAGAATCTGCGTCGGCCTGTTCCAAAATAACGGCTCCAGCGCCGTCTCCAAAAAGGATCGCCGTCCCCCGGTCTTGCTTATTAACAATCCGCGTCAACGTCTCAGCGCCAATAAGCATGATGCGCCCAAAAACGCTCGAACGAATTAGACTGGCCGCAACGGTCAATCCATAAATAAATCCGCTGCAGGCGATCTCGATGTCGAAAGCCGGCTTATTTATGGCACCGAGCTTAGAGGCGACAATGCAAGCCGTGGCAGGAAAGGGAAAATCCGGAGTCACCGTTGCAACGATGTAGCAATCAATATCGTCAGGTCCGAACGACGTCGTTTTGAGTGCTTCCCGCGCCGCTTCCAAGGCAAGGTCGCTTGTCGCCTGGTGCGGCGCCGCGATGTGGCGGCGCTTCATGCCCGTGCGGGTCGTTATCCATTCATCGCTGGTGTCGAGCACTTTTTCCAGATCTTCGTTGGTTAGAATTGCGTCCGGAGCATAATGACCGACGGCCGAAATCTTTACGCCGGTCAAGGCGAAACTCTAACAGGCGGCTGCAAAAGCCGCGTGCGCCTGTTAACCGCTCTTTTTTCCAGCGTGCTCTTCTTTGATCGCCACAACGGTTCTCCCATCGTATGTCCCGCAGGTTTCACATACGAAGTGCGGGCGTTTGGGTTGATGACATTGCGAACATTCAACTATCGTTACCGGATTGAGCTTCCAGTTTGCAGCTCGCCGGCTACGTGTTTTTGAGCGCGGTGTTTTCCACTTAAGGTTGGCCATGTACAGTGTCTCCCGTGCAAGCGCACCATTCCGAGTTCAGATTTGTGCCACAGACGCTGCACAACCCCTTGCATGCCTCATTACAGAGCAACTTAAACGGCACCGCACTGCAAACGAGCTGGGCAGTGAGATCCGCTATGTCCAGCCGGTCTCCCGCTAGGACGTTGCTTTCCGCAAGCGGATCGGCGGAGAGCGCTTTTGGCGGTTCCAAGCGTTCGTCAACTTCCAAGTTCATAGGAAACCGGACCTCAGTCAGGCAGCGATCACACTCTCCGCGTCCCTCCAATTGAATCGCGCCGGTAATCCCGAGGGCACCCCCTATGCGCTCGACCCGGAGCGCCACGCGGGCCGGCGAGACAAAGCTCTTGCCCTCGAAGGGTTCCAAGGCTACCCGTTCTTCTAGGGCGAGATATTGCCGGCCGCCGGAGAGCAAGCCCGCCACTTCCACGATGTTCGAAGAGCCCATAACATAGACCGAGGCCCCCCGTGGGAGACCCCTTTCAGCATCGATTTCCCCTGACGACGTTGTCGCGTGCGCAGGTCGTCAAAACACGCTTCATTGTAGTCGCCCCGCACCTCTCTTGTCAAACCAATCGCGGACGTGATAGGAGCACATCACACCTTTGCGGGGAGACTTAATGCCACCCATTCAGGAAATAACCGGAGGCGCCGGGGGACTGGCGGGGTCCGGCGTCGCTTTTGCCGCTGATATCGCACGCGCGGCCCAGCGCCACGGGATAGACCCGCGGCTGCTGGCAGCGGTCGCAGCGCAAGAAACCGGCGGGCCCGGCTCCAAGTGCGGGCGAAACATCGTGGGGGACGGTGGTCACGGACGCGGCCTGTTTCAAATCGATGACCGCTGGCACACGTTCGCGCGTACGAGCGCGGCGATGGATCCGGCCAAAAACGCGGAGTACGCGGCGACCATGATTTCAGGGCTGGTCAAGCGCTTCGGCGGCGACGTTCATAAAGCACTTTCCGCCTACAACGCGGGATCCGGCGACGCGACGGGGACCATCACGACCTGGGGAGACGGGAGGCGGCTCGGATATGCAGATTCCGTGTTACGTCACTACGGCGAACTAGGTGGCAGCGCATCGGGCGCATCCCTAACCAAGGGTGCGGCGCTCGCGCAACAGCCCTACAATTTCGTGCAGGAGTGCATTGCCGAGCGCATGATCGAGCTTGCTAATATAAATCAATTGCAAAGTTTCGCGCTTCAGACTCCAGCAACCGATCAGAACCACAGCACGTACCGTTCAATGGCGGGTCTTGATGCCCGGGGCCAGCGTAGTGATGATAAGTCAATCCAAATCCTCGAAACGATGATCGGCGGTGATGATGCCTCTGACATCAATGTGAAACAAGGAGTCTAACGTGCCTTTCCCCATTTTAGCTGCGGTGGAAGCCGCTCAAGTCATTGGCGGCTTGTTCAACCATGGCGGTGCCGGCGCAATTTCAGGCAACGTAGCCAATACTGAGATGCAGGCGCTAAACGCCTTGCAAGAGCAGTGGCAGGTCGACAACTACCGCCAGCAGATTTTCCATCAACAGAAGATGCAACAGATCACTACTGCCTTCGACGAGATGATCGATCAGAAAACCGAACAAATGCGTGAAACAAATGCCCTGCGAGATGTTCAAATGGAACAGCGCAAGGCCGACAATCAGATTGCTAAGAAGTTTATTCAGTCCATCAACGAGTAATGAACGTTTCTCCGCTTGCTCGCGCGTCGCGTCCGGCAGCTACCACGGCCGCCGGACGTCCCAAACCGGCGACACCTGTAACCGACAAAGGGGGACCAACAACTTCCGATCAAGCCGAACAAGAAGCTGCAATTGCCAAGCAACGCTTGCAATTCGATTTTGCCCTGCAAGAACGCGCGGAGCTGCAACGTGAGATGAACGAACTGCGCGCCCTGGAGATGGAGCAAATAAAGCGCGACGACGAGATCGTCAAAAAGTGGATAGCGTTGATTTGACGCGTACGCGAGCCTCGGAAGCGCATGAGCGAAAAAGGACGGCAGCATAGCGCCGGAAAAGCCGATGGCCATAGCGATCGGGCCATTAGCTCAGTTGGTTAGAGCGCATGCTTGATAAGCATGAGGTCCCTGGTTCGAGACCAGGATGGCCCACCATAACCAAGACGCTGCTTCCGCCCCAAGCGGCGCGCCCGCGCCCGTAAAGCCTTAAATAGGTGTAGTCGCTGGACCCCCCTCGTAGTTCATCACTTCCACGCTTAAGTTCTCGTCTTGAGCGAGGGTTCGGATAACCCGGGCTGGAGATCCGACTGCTATTGAATAGGGCGGAATGTTCGAAGTTACAACCGCTCCCGCACCGATCTGCGTGTGGTGCCCGATGCGAACTCCCGGCGTGATTATCGTGCCGGACGAAATCAAAACATGATCTTCAACCACCACTGGGCTGAACTTCATTCCAAGGGGCTTGAACACATCGTCTCCCTCTCTTGGGACTATTGATTCGTGAGCCGTGATGTGCACGTGCGCCCCTAAATGAACGTTGTTTCCCAATGTAATGCCCCCCGCGCCCCAGAGAATGTTATAAGGGCCGATCTCGCAATTGTCACCCGTACGAATGTAACCCGAGTAATTGTTCCACGAGCCGCCCGAACAGTTCAAATATGCGCGCACATCGATAGAACATCCGGTGCCGGGATAGAACTTGTCGGCCCCTCGCAGGATCACGCCTTCAC
>JALZBG010000173.1 GCA_030947645.1 Vulcanimicrobiota bacterium
ATACCGCCGCTCAACGCAGCCCAAACGGCGCCCCGGAAATTGATCGGTTCATCGCCCGGAATCGCGTGTGAATGACCGCCGGGGCCATGTTGGTGCCCTTCGATTTGATGTTCGTGCGCGTGCGCGCCTTGCACGTGATGATGATGGTCGTGTCCGACTTGCGCTCCATGAACATGATCGTGGGCGTGTTCGTGAGCATGATCGTGCGCCTGTGCCTGCGGGTGCGCGTGAGAATGGGCATGCGCCCGCGCGCCGACGCGCGTTCTCATGTACTTAGACAGCGCACGCGCGCCAATTATGGCAATGCCGATTCCCGATACCAGCGTGATCCACGGATAGATGGATTCTGAAACAAAACTTGCCAAGAAAAACAAGGCAATTCCCAACAAGATGACGCCGATCGTGTGCGCGAACGTCAACGAAGCACCCAAAATGACCGCTTGTTTGGCTGTGGCTCGCGCTCCAACTAGCGTGACGGCCAGTAGAGCCTTTCCATGACCCGGCTCGATGGCATGGAGCGCGCCTAGACCGAACGCTGCAATGAGCGTTAAAAGAACGAAGATCGGCGTTTGCTTGGGATTGGCGAACATGTCCGAAAGCATAGTGGAGCGGACGATGGAATTAGCTTGCTGGGGGGCAGGCGCGAGCGACGGATCCGATACGTTTCTGAACACGGTGCCATTCGCATCAACGCTCAACGTGACGTTCGTTTTACTGCGCGGAGATGCGATCAGAGCGCTCGGATATTTTTGCAGTTCCGCAGTGGGCTCACGTTCGGGGGAAACGACGATGTCCTTCCAGCCGATTTGCCGATTTTGGTAAACGTGGTCGATCACGGTGATAGTATGGGCAACCCGGGGGGGTATCGCACCGCGATACGTGCCGACCCAGTAGAGGATTGGCAAGCCGCCCGCACCGGGACGCAGCCGCGCGTGAGCTTCCAGCGGCTGCAATATCATGCGACGTTGGTCCGCATTGATCTCCAGTGCATCACGCACCACCGGAATCTGGGAATTCGCCCAGACCTGTAAATCTGCGTCCGACCAATCGCGCTTGCTGCCGCGTTCCTGCATGATTTGAAAGGTCGGTATCTCGGCGATATCGAGTATGTAGCGCACGTCGACCGAGCCGTTTCCAACATCCAGCTTGGCCAAATGATTGATGGTAAAATTGCCTAGAGGATGCGCCTGCGCACGCGCCGTGCAAAGACAGCATACCGCGATTGCAACCACCACAAGAAAACGGGCGCCGAAACCAATCATACGGCCTTTCCCAAACAAATGTTTGAAGACATTTACCCAACGATGCACGCCCCGTGACAGATGTATCGGGGCGTACCGCCTTTTCAAATCAGAAACCCACGCGTTAGCCGCGCGGGTCGCCGATTATTCGCAAGTGTTATTTATGCAATTTTACTGCGGGTCACCCATATAGGGGAACGTTCCAGTTATGTGCTTACCGGCTGGTGTCACGTTGTCGCTGGTCAAGCAAGCAGTCTCTTTGTGATCTTCGGGAGCCAGCCCCAATTTGGGAATAAGACTGCCGAACACGGCGCCCGCGTCTATGTCGATAACGGGACTTTTAAGATCGCGCCCACCAAATTTGCGATAGGGGTTTCCGAGCGCTTTTTTAATGCCATAAATTAGTGGATTGGGAACCAGACGAATGACCGCGATCGGCAGGCCGCTTTTACCACCCGTCTCCACCGCCATGTAGCGCGCCGGACCTGCCGCAGCGAGGTTGGCTTGAATGGCGTCCGGCGTCAGAACATTCACCAAGGCGCTGGCGACTTCATCTGAACGGCCCGCAACGTTCTTGGCAAAGTTCCGTATGTTGTCTTGAAGTACTTTATCATCGGTGATCGTGCTGCGGTTTGTCGTATCGTGGTCCTTAAAGCTTTCGGTTGCTTCTTTGATCGCGGGTCGCGCCAAACGCTCAATTTGGACGTACGAAACGTTCGTGGATGCGTCGCTACCCGAGCGCGTCCCTGCCCTCTGCTTTATGTCGTTCAGGGAGGTTATCGGTGCATTGGGCTGCGCGTCTGCGTCATTTTCTGCGAGCGACGTGGTAGCCCAAACGTTTATTTTAGGCAGTTGTCCGTTCGAGTACGCCAGGAGTGCGCGCGGTATTTCGACGCTAAGGTTGAGAACATTGTATCCGAGCAAAAAGTCCTGCGCGTCTTTACGGAAACAAGAGGCGCTCGGGGGCGGTGGATTCGGTTGATTCTGAACGTTTCGATCGGGAATGATCTTGAAAAACTGGCTGAGATCGAAGTAAAACGGATCTTCACGGGGGCCCGCAAAAGCGGTGATGCCGTTCGCTAGGCTCGTCACCTTATTATATGGTAGCGTGCCCGTTGTTCCGACGAACGTCGAACGCGTACCCACAAGGTTAGGGGTGGCAGGGCCGTACATAGTAATTTGTTGATTGGCGCCGACACCCGAGGCTTTAAACTGAATCACGGTATCTTCCGTGAAATCGTCGCCTTTGCCGATTTTGAACTGGTACATCACGCCCGGATCGAAATACACAGTCGGTCCTTGACCGCTTGGAATCAGCGGATGCACGTTCATCGCCAAAACAACATTGGCTGAATTTGTCGGACTTGGATACACAAAGACATCGGAGATATCGGTGCCGGGGCGGCTAACCGTCAGCGGTGAGTCCTGGTGGTCCGACCCGCGAATTGCGCGATTGGCGTATAGCATGAAGACTAGGCTGACCGCAATTACCGCTATTGCCGAAACGACAGTTCCTTTAAAATTTTTCACTAATCCTCCCGGCCTAGCCGAAGCATGCGAACGAACTCTTGCTGGAGCTCATTGACGCTTCCCTGCTTTGCCGCATAATAAACCATCCGCGCGTCATTCAAATGCACCGTTGGATGCGTACGAAGAAAGTGGCTTCTCGCCGTTCTGACGACGCAGCGACGCTCCATCTGCTCGAAGCCGCTCGGCTATTTCATGGTCGGATAGCCCCCTGAGAAGCATTTGCAGTGCGTGCTCGACCACGACGGAAGCAGATAGGCGTTCGTCGAACCGAATGGCTCGGATCCGGTCTGCTATTTCGGCGGAAAGGTTGACGGTAACGCGCTCGCGAGGTCTATGCATTTCTTGGTCAACGCCCAGAACTCGAAGGCGGATTGCCGCTGAGGGAAAGTTTGCAGCCGCTATGCTTGGGACATGTAGTACAGCCGCAGGCCCTGCAAACTCACATGGGCGTCCACGGTGTCGATGCATCCGGTATGCCGAGCAACAACGTCGGCCAAGCCGCCAGTGGCCACGACCCTCGCCGAGTATCCCAACTCCGCCCGCATGCGTGAGATCAGTGCTTCTGTTTGCCCCGCAAAGCCGTAGACGATGCCCGACTGCAACGATGCGATTGTGTCGCGCCCGATGGCACGGCCAGGATCTTGTAGAGAAATCTGCGGAAGTTTTGCGGTCCGGCCGATGAGCGCGTCAATCGAGGTGGCGATTCCGGGAGCAATGGCAGTGCCCAGGTACTCGCCCTGTGCAGAAATCGCCATGAAAACTGTCGCGGTGCCATAGCTCACTACGATGAGGGGCGCTCCATACGAGGCGCGGGCGCCGATGGCGGTGGCAACGAGGTCGGCACCCAACTCGCCGGGCCGCTCCGTGGCAACGGGCATCAACGACTGGCGGTGCGCCTGCAAAAACACCGGCTCGCTGCCGAAGAAGCGCGTGCACGCCTCACTCAGGGCTTGCTCGAGCGCGGGCACAACGCTCGCAATGACGACAGCGCTAACCTCGCGGGTTGCCAGGCCTTCCGATGCAAAAAGCTGGCTTAAGAAAATCCCGTACTCATCGCCGGTCCGCCGTTGCTCCGTCGTCACGCGCCAGGTATGAATCAAGCGCTGAGAGTCCGATTGGAAGCAGCCCAACTTGGTTTCAGTGTTTCCGACGTCAATCGCCAGCAGCATTGCGTTCTTTCCGCAAACGCTCGACCGCGTCAAGCAGTCGAGCGGCAAGGATGGGCTTTGGCGCGCAGGCCAACTCAAGAGTTGCGTCATCTCCCCAGAGCAGGGTCAGAGTGTTGTCTTGGGGTCCAAAACCCCGGCCGGCCGATACGTCATTGAGCGCAATCGCATCCAAATGTTTGGCCCGCAATTTTTCACGTGCCCGAAGAATGCCGGCTTCGGTTTCAGCCGCAAACCCAAGGAGAAATGTGTCACGC
>JALZBG010000055.1 GCA_030947645.1 Vulcanimicrobiota bacterium
GAAGTACTTGGGCGCAGAGCATCGCGTTTTTCGGGCATTGCAGCCGGAATGGCGTTTTCTGCAGTCGGCTTATGGCTAATTGTCGAGGCGCTGGCGCGCGGTTAACTCACATCGATGCTGCCAGCGGATACTCGACACGTAGATTGGGAAAGCGCGAAAAATCACGATCGTTAGTGCACAGCGTTGCCCCGTGTTCCAGGGCGGAGGCTGCAAGATCTGCGTCAGGAATTAGCCCCGCGCTTGACTGCGACGCGATCGCGACTTCGGCAAAGACAGACCAGTGCCGCTCAGTTGGCGGCAGCAACACGACCGACGGCTGCGCAAGCCATTCGTCGACTACTTCACATGCCGCTTTGATAGCGAAAGGCTGCTGCATGATCCGCGGCGACGTCGCAACGCGGATAAATGCAAGCACCGTCGCGTATGTTAAACCGGTTGGTTCCCTCCCGTTGAATTCCGAAGTCAACCACGCCGCTGCTGGCTCATGCAATGAGGCAGTCTCATCATACGCGTACAAGAGTAGATTAACGTCAAGAAGTCTCACCGCCGCGATTGCCCCTCGGCAAGGTCGAGGAGCTCTTCGATGTTGTCGTACGATAGGCCGGCGCGAAGCCCCAGCCGCTTAGGGCGCACCTTGAACGGTGGGACGGAAGGTGAACGGGGCGGACGCAGGAGACCCAATCGAAGCGTCTCGTTCACAACCATTCGGAAAGAGCGCCCACTGCGGCGAGCCTCTGCCTCCAGCTTCGCGGCGACGTCCTCGTCCAACGTTAATGTGGTTCTCATGGCACCATGATGATACCGATAGAGCATCATGATGTCAACGGCAGGAGCTGGGTCTGCGGCGCCCATACTGCACCGTCGGTGCGGCTCGACATTGGCGGCGCAACGTTAGCCTTACGGCCGGCGCCGAGCGCTCGGAACATGCAGGTTTTTATTGATTTAAGAAGCTTCAACCCTTAGGCTTAGGTTTCACGGAAGTATCGGCGGACTTCAGGGACCGCTCGCTCCGCCACTGAAAACAAGAGAGGATATTTGATAAGATGGTTCGTCCACTGCTTTCGCACGTTGACTTACGAGTGAGGGATCGCGCGCGGTCAATCGCGTTCTACGACGAACTTCTCGGCGCCCTCGGGTTCGTCAGAAGGGACAGCGAGGATTGGACATCCTACTTTGACGGCGCGAACACGTCGCCGAGCCCGGAGAATTTCGAGTGGTTCGGGTTTACTGAACATGCATCAGCGAAGCCGAATACCAATCGAATTGCTTTCGTAGCGACCTCGAACGAAGAGGTCGACCGTGTCGCCGATTTCCTACATCGCGTTGGCGCCCACGATGTGGACGGCCCTAACTACGACGAAGGCCCGGGCTACTATGCCATATTTTTTGAGGACCCCGACGGTCACCAGCTCGAGGTTTGCTGTCGCACGCGCTGATCGCTGTTGTTGAGGACAGCCAAGTTCCTCATTCGCGTCGCTGGTAACCGAGCTGGGCTGTCCTTCGCTAAGCGCCGGGTGTAAAGCCTCAGCTGCCCTCGCCGCACGTGTTCCGGTTTTATGCGCGCGTGATCCCTCCGTTTTCCGTGAAGATATGCTCGATCGGTAGTGCAAAGAGATGCGCGATCTTAAAAGCGAGGGGAAGACTCGGATCGTATTTTTCGACTTCGAGGGCGTTCACGGTTTGACGACTCACGCCGAGGCGTTCAGCTAGTTCGCCTTGCGACCACTTTCGCTCTGCTCGAAGAACCCGGAGACGATTGCGCATCAGCGATAGCGGCGGCGAGCGATGTAGCCCCCAACAATCCAGAAGGCTGCCATGATCGGCCAGACGACGAACAGATTGGTGCTCGGAAAACCGGCGAACGTTTCAAGGAAGCCGTACGAAAACGTGACAATTGCCGTAAATGCAAAGGCGAATGCAAGCGCTTCGAACTGAATTCGGACGACGAGTTCGTCGGCGGCGCGGATGGCCTGAGCAATGATCAGTGCAACGTAGATGCAAGGAATCATTGGCAATAGTGCCAGCGGCGCGCGAAGCGCTTGAGGCACGACTGCGGCATTGAGCGCGGCGACGGTCGGCAGCAAGACGATCATGTATGCCACGATGCCTCCAACGAACCTGATGAGAAGCGGTCTAGTCCAGGGCATACTGTGGCGTCTCCATGTGTAAAGTTTGCTTGACTACAGTGTACGGGAAAGGCCGACATAAAGTCAAGCACCCTTGACATTCGGTCAGGCCGCTAGCCCTCATCGGATTGACCAAGCGCCAGCGCCGAGGTCAGACCGTGGCATTAGTTCCCACCTGCTGCAACTCCCAGTCGGCGCGCGGCCTACTGTTCGGGGCTCAGGTGATGCCAAGATTGGTCGACGATCGCATGCAGGACCCGCATGAAAAAGCGGCCCTATATCAGTTCTGTGGGCACCGTGCGTATACGGCTAGCCGAGCCAACGGATCTTGAAGCGCTGCATCCCCTATTTGAAGCGTACCGCTTTCATTTCACACATCAAGCCGACCCACAGCGCGGTAAATTGTTTTTGGAACAACGCCTCGCCCGCTCGGACTCGGTAATTTTCGTCGCTTGTCCAGAGTCAATAGTATGCGGTTTCGTGCAACTGTTTCCGCTTTTCTCATCGTGGTACGCCCGGCCTCTCTTGTTCCTCAGCGATTTGTTCGTTGCGCCTGACGTTCGCAAACGCGGAATCGCCAAAGCGCTTATTGAGAACGTACACGATTACCTGATAGACACCGGCGCTATAAGCGTGATTGTCGAGATACCCTTTTCCGAACCGAACTTAGTGCGGTTTTATGAGAAAGCCGGGTACCGAAAAGACCACATATTCCAGCTTTACCGACTGGCAGGAACCGCGGGAGACCCCGTGGAGAATGAAGCGCCGAAAAATGATTCTGAATATGCGGGTGATTAAGTAGAAAGGCGTTGACTCACTTTTTGGCTTCATTTCCACCTAACTGGGTCCAAAACGCCGACATTTCAACCTAACTCGCACCGAAATCGGCGCGGCGATGCCGGCGGTGACGCCGTCACTTGGTGGCGCCGTAACATAGATAAACCGTGCCGCTGTCGAAACGGCGTTCGGCCACTAGTTCGAGCTTCACGCGGACGTTGTTTGAAAGATACCGTTTACCGCCTCCTATTACGATCGGTACCACGAACAGGTGAAACTCGTCGACGAGACCGGCCTCAATCGCCTGTGCGCCAAGTTCAGGACCGCTGACGCTGATGTCGCATCCCGCTGTAGATTTCAACTGTTGGATCGCGTCAGCATCAAAGTCTCGTTCGATGCGCGTCCTGGCACTGGATACCGTCTCGAGCGTCTTAGAATACACGATCTTGTCGGCCGACTGCCATATTCCCGCGAAGTCGTGAACGGCCGGCTGGTCCTGGAGCGCATGCGCGCTTTCCCAGTAGAGCATTGTTTCATACATTCGGCGTCCGAAGAGGTAAGTGGCAATTGGCCGCAACAGGTCGTTTACGAAGGAGTGCACCTCCTGGTCCGGCGCAGCCCAATCAAAATTGCCTTTTTCATCCTCTATGTAGCCGTCGAGCGACGTAGTCATCGCCCCGTAGATTAGCTTGGCCATCGCAACCTCCCGCTTTACTTGACTAGAACGCTAAAACCAAAACTCAGAAGTCAGAACGGACTAGAACGGCCTGTCCCGCATGGTGCTTTCTATGTGCGTCCAGGCACGCCCAGGCCCCGTAAAATGGGCCGTTTTTCCTTTGTATTTACTGAGTTCGTCCCGGCATTTCCACTTTCAGAGCCATTTCCACTTAACTGCCGTTTTTTGGTCAGTTAGGGTGAGACAACATTAGGACGGTAGAAAGGGGATTTCATGGACTATCGGCATTCTTATGAGGGCCTCGCAACGTTCGCCGGCTGCGAGTTTGTGGCAGACGCTGAAGCACTGGGTAAATCACGCGCCGATGTCGCGATCGTTGGAGCGCCTTTCGACATTTCGACGACTCATCGGCCCGGTGCCCGTTTTGGGCCGCGGGCTTTGCGCGCTCAAGCGTATCATCCTGGAACGTACCACCTGGACCTGGGCGTTGAGATATTCGAGTCGCTAAGGGTTGTTGATTTTGGAGATGCGCACTGCCCCCACGGGTTGACCGAGGCGAGCCACCGGAATATCCGAGCGCATGTTTTTGAGGTTGCGCGACGCGGCATCATGCCGATTATTATCGGCGGCGACCATTCCATCACGTTTCCAGCTGCTACTGCTGTTGCAGATCATCATGGTTGGGGGAAAGTCGGTGTGGTGCACTTTGATGCCCATGCCGACACTGCGGAAAGCATCGACGGCAATTTTGCATCGCACGGGACACCAATGCGGCGACTTATTGAAAGCGGAGCGGTGCTGGGGCGTAACTTCGTTCAAGTTGGCTTGCGTGGCTATTGGCCGCCTGCCGAAACATTCAGGTGGATGAAAGGACAAGGGATGCGCTGGCATCCGATGCAGGAGATTTGGGAACGGGGCACCGCCGCGGTCATGGAAGCGGCAATCGCAGAAGCAATGGAGGGATGCGAGTCGCTCTACGTCAGTGTTGACATCGATGTGCTGGATCCGGGTTTTGCTCCGGGTACGGGAACTCCAGAACCAGGTGGGATGAATCCCGCAGATCTTCTTCGCGCAGTCAGGGCGTTGGCGATTAGCGCGAACGTCGCCGCATTGGACGTGGTTGAGGTATCTCCCCCTTACGATCACGCCGATCAAACGATCAACAACGCGCATCGGGTGATTTTTGAAGTGCTTGCCGGAATCGCGTCTAAGAAATAAGATCGTCCCGCAAGCGATGTCCCGTCTGAAAAATATTCACGGCCCAGCGCCGCGTTTCAGTAGCGTTGCGCCGTAACGGGGAGCGAAATAAACCTTCAGGCAAGTATAGGCACACCGAAATAAGGAGGGTGACGATGCGATTTATGGTGTTGGTAAAAGCCACGAAAGAGTCGGAGGCGGGCGTTCTCCCAACCGAGGACCAACTCGCAAAGATGGGCGCGTTTAACGAAGAGATGGTCAAAGCCGGAGTGATGCTCGCAGGCGAGGGACTCCAAGCCAGCTCCAAAGGAGTGCGCATTAAGTTTTCCGGCTTGAAGCGCACGGTGATTGACGGACCGTTCCCCGAAACCGAAGAGCTAGTAGCCGGTTTCTGGTTGATTCAGGTGAAATCGAAGGAAGAGGCAATCGAGTGGATTTCGCGATCCCCCTTTAAAGATGGCGAGGTTGAAATCCGCCAGGTGTTTGAGGCCGAGGACTTTGGTCCGCGGCTTACGCCGGAGCTTCGGGAGGCGGAAGAACGAATGCGTCAGCAGACCGCAGGGCCTCAGAAGTCACTGTAAGGCGCCTTCTTCCCGATCTTGCCGGTCGAGATTCTCGAACTTCTCGACCACAAGCCAACTATTGGCGGGGTCAATCACCGCCTCGTTAATGATTGACTGCGCCCACTCTAAGATTGCGTTGTCGTCGCGACGTTCTCGAATCGCTCGATCGAAATCAGTTGACGTAATCGCCCACCGCTCCATCATGCCTCTGTCCATCGGGCACGGATAGATGTAATCGTAAATCGTTCCGTTGGCCGAGGCGCGTGCTTTGTCAAAAAGGCGAGCGAGCCACAAAAAACGCCCGAGTGGTACGCGACCACGGCGCGGAAATGTGTTTCCGTCACGGAAATCGGTCGGCATGGATTCTCTCCTTAAAGGTTGCTTGCAACCTAAGACTAGCCCAGATTTTCATCGACTTCGTTAAGTTTGCCGGTTGCGACGTCAAAGATGAAGCCGCGCACGCTCTCGCGATGCGGGATGTGCGGGTCCGCTTTGATGCGGGCGATGCCGGCTCGAACGTCCGTCGCAAGGTCGCTGAACGCCTGAAAGGCGTACGGCGGTTTAACGCCTGTCTCAGCAGCAATCGACGAACGCAGCGCATCGTCCGTGAAGGTCAACATGCCGCAATCCGTATGATGAATCAGAATGATTTCGTTTGTCCCCAGGAGTCGCTGGGAGATAACGAGCGACCGAATAACGTCGTCCGTCACCACGCCGCCGGCGTTGCAGATCACATGAGAATCGCCCTCACGCAGGCCGAGCATGCGATAGACGTCAAGCCGTGCGTCCATACATGCGACGACGGCCGTGTGCTTCGCGGGCGGCGTCGGCAGCACTCCTTTGAAGCCCTTCGCGTACTCCGCGTTGTTCTGCAGATATTCGTTGGTAACGGTATTCAAGTTCGCAGATGTCGCGCTCACAAAAATTTCCCCCAAAAAGCAAAACCCCGCACCGGAATTCGGTGAGGAGCTCGAAGGGTTAATTCGCCCGCGCCGTCACGCTTTCTTCCCGAAGCGGCTTGCGCTCAGGGTTCTCGCTCGACCTGGTCTCTGTGAGAGGCCGACGGGCAGCTTGCGCTACCATCTATTGACGTTCGAGCTCCTTGTAGTAATCGACGTACATGCCGCTCGAACTTGTCAGTCACGACGACTTCCTCTCGGCGCTCGCCTGCGCGCGCAACGTCTCCTTGGCAGCTTACTGCTTGGGAGCGCCCATGCGCGATGCCCTTATCGCGGCCGCAGCGAATGGGAGCAAGGTCAGCGTCGTTCTTGACGGCGCCTTCCCTTTCGATCGCACCGGTGTGCGCGCGGCAGCCAACGCTGCTTTAGTGGAGGACCTTCGCGCGCACGGAGTCATGGCGCGAATTATCGGCGCAAAGGAAGCCGCGCACACCAAGGCGGCGGTCATCGACGACGTCGCGTGGCTCGATGATCGCAATTTCCCGAGCTCCGGTCCGGACACGCTCGTCCGTGACGATGATGCGGCGGATGTGGCTGCAGTTCGCGATCGCATCTGCGGTGGCGCATCGGGCAGCGCACGTATTGCATTCACCAAGGGCGCAGCACTCGCGCTTGAAGCCGGAGTTCTCCGGCATGCTCCGTCCGGCGAACTCGGCGTCGCTACCGAGAGCTTCGGGTACGGAAACGTGTACGGAATTCTTAAACGGAGAGCCGAGCGCGGCGACCACGTCCGCTTGCTGGTTGATGCGCGGGAGGCAGCGCATGGTAAAGATCACGAAGCACTCGCGCACCTAGCGCGCGCCGGCGTTGAGGTTCGCGTAGGGGACAACAACAACAACAACAACAAACTTGCCGTCGCCGGCGGGCAGGCTTGGATCGGCTCCGCCAATGCGACGCACCCCTCGCCGGAGCAAAGCGACTGGGGCCTGATCACTCAGGCGGCGCCCGCCGTGGCCCTACTCCATGACCGCTTCGAGTCGGCGTGGAGTGATCCGCGCGATCGCCCGTTTATGGCGTAGCGCCTGAGGCTACGTTCCCTTGTCTGCTCCAACGCAACGGATGAGTCGTCGCATTACCTCCCCGTTAGCAATGACTTTACCGCAGAGGGCTAGACGACTGGGAACGTTTGGGCGCCACGTGTACCTCCGAACTAATCCCTTAAGAGCAGGTACCGCAGCGGGCGGTGAATGTCAACTAACGATCATGAGTTAGCGCGATAGTACAAACCGTGCTGGCGGTTGGCGCCGAGGCACGCGGTGCCTTTCCGAAGAAATTCCGGCAACCTTTGCGGTGAAGCTTCTGGAGGCTTGTGTGATTCGTTTGCGTCTTGGCGGTCTTGCCGCTCTCGCCGTCGCGCTGTTCGGTGCCGCGGCGTTCGCTGTGTGCAACGATGTACCGGTGCGCGCCGCCGGCCCAGTTTCGTTTCCCTCGCCGCCGCCTCTCCCGCCGCCGAAACCTGTGATTGAAAACTTTTTCGGCAAGACGGTTAGCGATCCGTATCGCTATTTCGAAAATATGAGCGATCCGGTCGTAGAGAGCTTTTTCAAAGATCAGAACACGTACAGCCGCGCCGTTCTTGCGGACTTAGGAGCACCGCGGCAGCAGCTCTTCAACCGCATCAAACAACTCGATAACGCCGGCGTCACCGTCAGCAGGGTCTTTCGAGTTGGACCCTATTACTTCTACGAAAAACTCAAGCCCGGCGAAAATTTGGAGAAATTGTACGTTCGAAAGGCGGGAAGCACCTCGGAACGCGTGCTAGTCGATCCCGAAAAACTCGGATCGGCCGGCAAACATTTTACGATCAATTATTATCTGCCCTCATTGGACGGGACGTATGTAGAGTACGGGATTTCGGAAGGCGGTTCTGAGGCATCGGTTATTCATGTCGTAGAAACTGCCACTGCCCAGACATTGCCGGACTCTATCGACCGCGCGTACTTCATCGGTGCCACCAGCTGGTTACCCGATGGAAAATCATTTTACTACGTGCGCTTTCGGCAGCTCAGACCGGGTGAGCCCGAAACCATGAAGGAGACGCGCGCCGTTGCATATCTGCACGTCTTGGGCCGCAATCCCGATCAAGACACGCCCATTTTCGGCTACGGCGTCGATCCGAACGTCACATTTGCGCCCACCGACTTTCCGATTCTGGTCTATTCGCCCGTATCGGATTACACGCTCGGCGTCGTTGCGCACGGTGTTAAAAACGAAGTAGCCATATACGCGGCGCCTTCGAGCACGTTAGCCTCATCACGCATACCTTGGAAGCGCGTTGTCAGCGATGAAAACGAGGTCACCGGTTTCGATCTCAAGCGCTCGACGATCTTTTTAGTGACGCATCATGACGCACCCACCTTTAAGGTCGTTGCTACTTCGCTCGCACAACCTGACTTTGCGCAGGCACGGACTCTGGTTTCGAGCGGACGTTCCGTCATCGAGCAAGCGCAAGTGGCCGCCGACGGCCTCTATATACTGTCGCGTTACGGCGGCTTCGGCCGTCTCAGCAAAGTCGCGCTAGCTGCGGACGGCATGCCCGGATCCGCACGCGGCATTCACGTTCCATACAGCGGCACGATCAACACCCTCATCACCGACTCGCGAGTCCCCGGCGCAACCTTCGGACTGACCGGTTGGACGCATTCGCTGCTATATTATGCCGTTGACCCCCGCGGTAAGATTACAGACACACACTTGAAACCGCTTTCGCCGGTTGATGCTTCAACGTATACCTCAAAAGAAGTCGAGGCGCGCAGTCAGGACGGGACGCTGGTTCCGCTGTCGTTGGTTTTTCGCAAAGGCATTGCGCGCGATGGTTCACACCCTACATTTCTTGAAGGCTACAGCGCCTACGGCATCAACCTGGAACCCGGTTTTTCAACGACGCGCATCGCATGGATGGAACGGGGCGGCATTTACGCGACGTGTCACGCTCGGGGCAGCGGCTGGTATGGCGAAGCCTGGCACCGGGCCGGCATGATTGCGACGAAGAACCATACCTGGGAAGATTACATTGCGTGCGCGCAGTGGCTGGTTGAGAACAAGTACACGTCGCCGCAACACCTGGCAGGCTCAGGAACTAGCGCCGGCGGCATTCTCATCGGCCGCGCCATCACCACCCGCCCGGATTTGTTTGCCGCGGCGATCGATGAAGTGGGAGCCAGCAACACGCTGCGTGCGGAATTTTCTGCTAATGGACCACCGAACATCCCAGAATTCGGAAGTGTCACCGATCAGACAGGCTTCGCTGCACTGTACGCCATGGACGCATACCAGCATGTTGTAGACGGTACGAAGTATCCGGCGGTGATGCTGGTAACCGGCTACAACGATCCGCGCGTGGCCTCGTGGGAACTAGCGAAATTCGCCGCACGCTTGCAAACGGCGAGCATTAGTGGCAGACCGATTCTGCTTCGCGTTGATTACGACGCGGGGCATGGATTTTTGGCCGGTTCACGCTCGCAGAACGAAGACTTGCTAACTGACGAATACGCGTTCTTACTTTGGCAGCTCGGCGATCCCGCTTTCGCAAGCATACCGACGAACGTACGCGCGGTTTCTGCTACTAAGTGAGGTCCGCGTTACTTTAAGACTTTCATCGGGGGAAGTGCTTCTGTCATTTCGCGGATGATTTCGGCGACGAGATCGTGTTGGTAGTCAAAGATGCTCCAGTGATTCGCACCGGGGACAAACGTGACATGAGCGTCCGCGTTCAGTTCTTTGAGTTCGTCGTCCATTCGGTGCACGGGGCCGTCCAGATGAAAGGTGTCGTCTGTTCCGACAAAAATGTGTATTTTACCGCGCAGCTGCGCACCGTCTTGAAGCCACCGATCGCGCAAGCGGCGGTCGATGTCCCAGTGCAGCTCCCAGTATTGCGCAACGGCTGGATCGATATCGCCGGTGTGCCGATCGAAAAGTTGTTTCGCCTTACCGTCCGAGCCGCGAGGGCTGAACACTTCTTCGAACGAGTCAAACTGCGCAATTCCCCACGGCTCGCGGGTCGCCAACCACCGCAATTCTCTGTAATCGCGCCCGTGCTCGCGTTGGATCATATACGTATGTCCGCTGGGGTCGTGGTAGAAATTTCCGGGCGACGACAAGGTGAGATCGGGGCCGCTAAAATCGCGAAAGTCCACGGGGTCCGGCGAAATCGACCAGACGCCTCCGAACACATCCGGGTGCAAAATTTGCAGCCACAGCGTTGACC
>JALZBG010000174.1 GCA_030947645.1 Vulcanimicrobiota bacterium
GTCCATCACTATCCGAGCACCATAAGCCGCTTTCCCGATGAGCGCCGGCGTTTAGTCATGCGCAATCGGGTCTGGACGACGTGGCTTCGTGGATCACCGAGCCGTGCGCTACAAGCAACATTTAAGCTCGTCCAGCATGCGCTGCGGGACCATGTGGCGCGCGCCGCGTTGTACGACGCACTGCGCGGCATGCCATGGGTGCTACGCGAACGGCGTCCAGTTTCCGCCCACCTCCAACGCTCGTTCGAACTAATGTGCGAACCTGCCGGTTGATTCGAGCATATCCCGCCAAGCCGACGATTGCCAGCGGAACCAGTTTGACGCTGCACGTCGCCACCGATGCTGCGCGGTTTCGCGTTGAGTTTTATCGCTGCGGCGCAACCTTTGAACCAATGCACCATGCCGCCACAGGGTGGTTCGACGGTCAAGATGCGAAGCCCGGAAAACCCGGCCGGCGCTGGCAGTGGCCCAGTTTCACCTTCAGTGTGCCGCCATGTTGGAGCAGCGGTGCCTACGTTGCTTTATGCATCGAGGGAACGGCCGACGGCGCCGATCAGAGTCGACCGCATTGCCACTGCCCCGATGGGCGCGACGCGCGGGCGCTTTTCGTCGTAAGGAATCTCTTATCAACGGCGAGGATTTTGTACAATATTCCGCTTTTCACGTACCACGCCTATAATGTTGCGCACGTCGATGGCACCAAGCGCATTGACGAGGGCGAATGCCTGTACAG
Source organism: Vulcanimicrobiota bacterium (assembly GCA_030947645.1). Taxonomy (GTDB): domain Bacteria; phylum Vulcanimicrobiota; class Vulcanimicrobiia; order Vulcanimicrobiales; family Vulcanimicrobiaceae; genus JALZBG01. The sequence goes on from JALZBG010000174.1 coordinate 734, forward strand.
TGGAGCGAATGCGGTGTCTTTGCAGCGTCCCGGTGGCGGAACCGGCGGACATCCATGGGATGAAGTCAACGTAGATGTCTACGATCGGGCTACGCCCAGGCAGACCTTTGCGCACTGGGACGCCAAGGCGATTGCGTGGCTGGAACGCAGTGGGTTCGCGATAGATTATTGCACGGACTTGGATTTGCACGCTAGTCATGACGTACTACGGCAATATGGACTGCTTGTGACGTTCGGTCACAATGAATACTGGAGTAGCGAAATGCGCGCGCGGGTTGAATGTTTCGTCCAAGCGGGCGGTAACGTTGCCTTCTTTGGCGGTAACACGTGTTGGTTTCGCGTGCTCGTCGATGAGGCGGATTCAGCGATCTCACGAGCCGGACGCTGGGACGAGCGGTGCGAACATTACCTGACCGGTGTCAGTTTCCGCAACGGCGGCGGAAAATGGATCGCCGATCGACCTCCGACTGGATATTGTGTAACTAATCCGCAGCACTGGATTTACACCGGGTGCGCCGTTCAGCGCGGGGGCATTTTTGGGGCGCATCAACGGCTGATCGGCTACGAGTGCGACGGCGTCTGCGATGATTCAAACTTGCAAATACTGGGGAGCGCATCCCTGAAGGAATGGAACGTTCGCGACGGATCTGGTGAGGTCTCCGCAAACGCGCGCGCCACTATGGTAATTTTCGCACGCAACGGAACCGTCTTCAATGCTGGAACGACCGATTGGGCTCGCGTGCTGCATGAAGGCGATCCCATCGTCCAACGAATCACATCAAACGTGATAACACGGTTATCTTCAGCGCATGGTTCGACAGACTCACCATGACGTGTCAGTGTGGCGAACAAGCTCAACAACGAGCCTTTGCTAAGCGTGTGGCGTCAGTGGCGTGCTACCGTGTCATGTAAGTGGCGTTAGTAAAGGCTGATTCTGCGAGGTATAACTAGCCCTTGCTTGGCAGTAGTTCATAATACCTTGTTTGTAAGAACTGCTACGGGGTAGTAGGAAAGGCAGCACTCACTTTTAAGGTCGGCAATGAAGGTTTTGGGCATCAATGCGGTCTTCCACGATTCCGCGGCCGCTCTAGTTATCGATGGCGAAACCGTTGCGGCGGCTGAGGAAGAGCGTTTCAACCGCCGCAAACACGCTAAAGAGTGCAATCCGTTCACCGCATGGGAACCCCCAGCTGAATCTGCCGCCTGGTGTTTGAAAAAGGCGCGCATCAAACCCCAGGAGCTCGATGCGATCGCTTACTCCTACGATCCGGACTTAGCGCAACAGCCAGGTAGCGATCTCTCCGAGAAAGACTGGGAAGGCTTGCGTACCCTGTACGTGCGTCAGGCGCCGTTTTTCTTGCGCACCGTGCTGCCGGGCCTGCCCGTCGAGCGGACTCACTTCGTAGGGCACCACGTCGCACACGCCGCCTCGGCATATCTTGCCTCGCCCTATCGCAACAGCAGCGTACTCGTCCTCGACGGCAGAGGGGAGTGTGGATCCTACCTTGCGGGGCGAGTCGTCGACGGCAACCTTCACATTCTAGCCACCCAAGATCTGCCGCATTCGTTGGGTTTGCGCTACGAAGAAGCTACGATGCAACTCGGCTTTCGCCGCTCGTCAGACGAGTACAAAGTGATGGGTTTAGCCGCCTATGGGCACCCCGTTCACCAAGAATATTTTCGGCAAACGATGCGCGTGGCAGATGGCGGCTTTCAAACCGACCCGATCGACTGGGATGCGCTCTGTCCGCGGCGCGGCGAAAATGATGCGTTCACGCAAGCGCACGCCAACTTGGCGGCCGGTATCCAAACGCGGCTGGAAGAGATGCTGTTGGAACTCGCACGGTGGCTGCACGCGCGTACCGGTGACGAGGTGCTGACCATGGCCGGAGGCGTCGCTCTTAATTGCGTCGCCAACGCGCGGTTGGCACGTGAAGGACCGTTCAAAACGATTTGGATACAGCCCGCTTCCGGTGACGCCGGGACGGCACTCGGCGCCGCACAGTACACTGCGCATCGGCTAGGAGATCGCGTGCGACCCATGTCGACCGCGGCGCTTGGACGCGCGTGGTCGGAACCTGAACTCGAACGATGGCTCACCGAGGCGGCCATTGCTTTCGAACGTCCGGCGAGCATCGCCGACGCAACGGCAAGCATTATCGCCAACGATGGAATTGTCGCTTGGTTTCAAGGTCAAAGCGAATACGGTCCGCGTGCGCTGGGTCACCGCAGTCTGCTTGCGAACCCGCAATTCAGCGACAACCTCGAGCGGCTTAATAACATCAAAGGCCGCGAACAATTCCGGCCGGTCGCACCGATGGTGCTCGACGACCGCGCTCACGAAATATTCGAGGGTCAGTTGCCCAGCCCGTACATGCTGTTTACGCACCGCGTTAGAGACGCGTGGCGCGAGAAGATTCCCGCAGTCGTACACGTCGACGGAACGGCGCGCGTGCAAACCGTCGACAGCCGGGAGGAGCCACTCGTAGCAGAGATGCTGGAAGCAGTGGCCGAACGTACCGGAGTTCCGGTGGTGGTGAATACCAGCTTGAATACCGCCGGGCGGCCAATGGTCGATGCCCCCCGGGACGCCCTTGAATGTTTCGGTTCGGCGCCGATCGATGCTCTCGCCATTGGACCCTTCTTGGTCCGGCGGAACGGTGCACGTTCATGACGGCTATCGACGTCGTCATCCCCACCATCGGCCGCCCGTCACTCGGCATTCTTCTGGCCTCCTTTGGTGAAGCCCAGGAAACCTGGCCGCCCTCTATCCTCATCGTTGACGATCGTCAAGACGCCTCCTCGCCGCTTGACCTCGGAGCTATTAGCGACGCCTTCTTTTCCCGAATCCGCATTTTAAAAGGAAGGGCGTCGGGACCGGCGTCGGCTCGCAACGTCGGCTGGCGAAAGGCGACTGCGCAATGGATCGCCTTCCTGGATGATGACGTCATCGCTCACCCCGAGTGGCTCAAAGCGCTGCGCAAGGATTTGGAAACGCTGGGAGATCGCGTCGCGGCGAGTCAAGGAACTGTGCGCGTTCCGCTGCCGGAGACCCGTAAAGCCACGGATTGGGAACGCAACGTCGCATGTTTGGAACGCGCGCAGTGGATAACGGCCGACATGGCGTACCGGCGCAGCGTCTTGCAGGAAGTCGACGGGTTTGACGAGCGGTTTCCGCGTGCATTCCGCGAGGATTCAGATCTCGCATTACGCGTCATTGATGCCGGCTATGAAATCGTCAAAGGGACGCGAAGCGTTCTGCATCCGGTTCGCCCGGCGAACCGATGGATCAGCGTGCGATTGCAAGCAGGTAATGCGGACGATGCGCTGATGCGACATCGTTACGGCCGCAACTGGCGCGAACGGGCAAATGAAACGCGCGGTCGTTTTCCGCAGTACCTGACAACCACCCTATGCGGCACCGTTGCGCTCGGCGCCGCCGCACTTGGAGCACGCGGCA
>JALZBG010000175.1 GCA_030947645.1 Vulcanimicrobiota bacterium
AAGATTGCTCAGTGCGTTATGACCATCCCCGGCGGCGTCCGCCACGGCAAACGTGAGGTCGTTGGACGAAAAGCGCGACGGCTTGCCGTTGCGCGCATCGATGGCGTTGAAATACGCTGCGCCCACCCGAACCGTGCCCGAAGCGTGAGCGACCACGGTCAACGTTTCCGTATAACCAGTTGCGCCGTCCGCGAGGATCGCGTGGCGCTCGTCACCGACAATCTGCAGTCTGCCGAGCGTAGGAAGAATGATCAGTTCATCCGGACTGGCGACGTGTTCCTTAAACCGTGTACTAATGATCAAATGAAACGGCCGTTCCATTGCCGGTTGTGACGTATCTCTCGATAGCGTGAACGACCGGACATGCAGCCTTTGAAGTCCCTGCCCATCCGAGCTCGACGCAGCGCCCACAAGGAGTACTGCGCAGCACAGCGCCGTGTGAATCGTTGCTTTAACGAAGGCCGACCTCCGCAAGCCATTGCGAAAACAACCCTTTAGCGTCAAAGGGACCAGGCGAGGCTTCGGGGTGGAACTGCACGGCCGCAATGGGAAGTCGGCGATGGCGAAAACCCTCGTTGGTCCCATCATTGAGGTTGACCATCGTTTCTTCCAGATCGGACGGCAACGATTTCGAATCTACCGCATATCCGTGATTGTGCGCCGTCACGATAACGTGGTCGCTCAACACATCTTTCACCGGCTGGTTTCCACCGCGGTGGCCGTAGGGAAGCTTAAAGGTCGTTGCGCCGCACGCGAGCGCCAGCAGTTGGTGTCCCAAACACACGCCGAACATCGGGCGCTTACCGATCAGTCCGCGCAGCACTTCAACGGTCGGTCCAAGGTCCGTTGGATCTCCGGGTCCGGGAGATATGATGACGGCTTGCGGATCGTGCGAAAGAATTTCATCTTCGCTGGAATCGAATGGAAGAACGGTGACGGCTGCTCCCGCCGTGCGCAGATCCCGAATGATCGAGCGTTTCACCCCACAGTCCAGCACCACCACCCGAGGGCCGCTTCCGTTGCCCTCCTCATGCGATCGCTGCGTGGCAACGCCGGAGACCAGTCCAGTGGTATTTGCCGTTCTCACGAACTCGGTCAGTTGCCCCTGAGCATTGGCCAGCGCATTCTCGCCCACGGCGAGCGCGGCCCACAATGTTCCATGTTCGCGCAACGCGATGGTGATGGAACGCGTGTCGACTTCCGTCAGCGTTGGGATGCCCTGTTCATCAAGCCACGAGGGTAAGCTCACGCGAGATGCATAGTGCGAGGGGTGAACGCACATGCGCTTCACGATCGTCCCGGCGACGCAGGCGCGCGAAAACTGCGCGACATCGCCTGAGATGCCGTAGTTGCCAATCATCGGGTAGGTGAACGTCAGAAGCTGCCCGGCATACGATGGATCGGTGAGCGCTTCCTCATAGCCGGTCATCCCGGTGTAGAACACTGCTTCTCCAAGCGCTAGGCCCTCGAATTCTAAGCCGGTGCCGTCGAATCGCGAGCCGTCGGCGAGAAAAAGCGCCGCTCGTTTCACCCGACGGCACCTGTAAGTAAGCGCCCCTGTGACATGACGAGCTGACCGTCGACGATGGTGGCGATCGCTTTGCGCGGTAGCGTCCAACCGGCAAACGGCGTGCTCTTGCCTAGCGAGTGGAATGCTTGCGGCCGGACTTTCCATTCCCGATCGGCGAAGACGCTGACGTCGGCCGGTGAACCGACGCGCAGCGAGCCGCCCGCCACACCCAGTATGCGTGCGGGATTGACCGACAATAGTTCCACAAAGCGGCGCAAGGTCAGATCGGACACGGCAAGTGCGTAGGTGCCCAAAGCCACTTCAAGGCCGCTGAATCCCACGGCGGCCCGCAGCATACCCTCCGACTTGTCTGCGGCGCTGTGCGGCGCATGGTCACTTGCAAAAACGTCGATGGTCCCGTCGCGTACGGCTGCACGCAGAGCGCTCGCATCCTCCTTGCTCCGTAAGGGAGGATTGACTTTTGCAGCTGCACCCAATTCGGCCACGGTTTCGTCGTGCAGCAGCAAATGATGCGGTGTAACCTCGCAGGTTGCCGTTCCGCCGCGCGCGCGGAACCACTGCATTAATTGTAGCGCCCGTTTCGTTGAAAGATGGGCGATATGCCATTGTTTTTCGGTATCTTCCGCCAGTAGTAAGTCGCGCGCAACCATAACGTCTTCGGCGATCCCGCGCGCCGCGGGCAACGATAGTGCCCGCGATGTTTCGCCGGCATGCATCACCGCCGCTCCTTTGAGTGCGGCGTCCTCGCAGTGTGAAATGAAGCAGGCGTCCACTTTTGCGGCCGCCAAAGCGGCATCGCGCAGCACCGCCGCGTTCATCACTGCTGAGCCGTCGTCACTAAAGGCAACCGCACCGGCATCAGAGAGCGCCCGGTAATCGAGCAAGTCGTTTCCCAACCGCCCCGCGGTGATCGCTGCGACCGGATAGACCCGTGCAAACCCCGCCGCGCGAGCCAGGTCCAAGACGTTGCGAATTCGATGCGGCGTGTCGAGCGCCGGTTTCGTGTTAGGCATGCACGCCACGGCAGTGAACCCCCCGGCGGCGGCCGCTGCGGTGCCGCTTTGGACAGTTTCCTTTTCGGGTTCTCCGGGTTCGCGCAAGTGCACGTGCATGTCGATGAATCCGGGCGCGACGTAGCATCCCGTCGCATCAAGTGCGTCCTCGCCGTGGGCCGGGCAAAGATGCGGTCCTATTTCTACAACGGTGCGTGCGTTGATGCGCACGTCCAAAATGGCATCGATGTCTTGCACCGGATCGATGAGACGGCCGCCGGAAATCAGCATGAGGTGTATTTATCTCGTGCGGCGCTTGCCGTTGACCAAGAAGTCGAGAATGGCCATGCGGACGTAGACGCCGTGGCGCACTTGTTTGGCGTAGCGCCATCCCGCATAGATCAGCACGTCGTCGGCAAGTTCCATCCCGCGGTTGTAGGGGCCCGGATGCATGACGACGGTCTCTTCCTTGAGTTTCGCCAGCCGCCCGGCGTCCAGCCGGTAGTCGCGTACGTATTCTTCATTCGAAATGCTGCCCGCGCCGTCGCAGAACCTTTCGCGCTGAATTCGTAAAAGAATAACCGCGTCCGAATCGGGAAGCACTTTGTCGAGGTCTCGTTCCACCCGCACGCCTTCGCTCGCAAAAGAGTCGGGTAAAAAGGACGGTGGACCGACCAACGTGACCTGCGCGCCCAATCCTTTGAGGCCCTCAATATTGGAATGTGCGACACGGCTGTGCATGATGTCGCCGACGATCGCTACGTTGCGGTCTTTCAACGTTCCGAACTCTTGAAGCAACGTATAAATGTCCAACAGTGCTTGGGTTGGATGCGCGTGCGTTCCGTCGCCCGCGTTAATCACGTGTCCGTCAAATGCGAGCGCCAGCCGGTCGGGAAAGCCCGCCTCCGGATGGCGTACGACGATAACGTTCACGCCCATCGCCGCGAGCGTTATCCCGCTGTCTTCGATCGTTTCACCCTTCGCCAAACTGGAATCTCTGGGCGCCAGCGAAATTACGTCGGCACCCAGACGCTGCTCGGCGATTATGAAGGAAGTTACGGTGCGAGTGCTGTGCTCGAAGAAGAGATTAAGCACCGCTTTCCCGCTTAAGGCGTCTCGCTTGGGCAGCTTTTTCTCGAATGCCGCCGTTCGTTCGAAAATGTATTCAAGCTCTGGGCCGCTGAGGTCATTGAGATCGAGAAGGCTACGCCTCGTCCGCAATGACTGCGACCTCGTCGGAAGGAGCGTGCCGGCGCGAGATCTTCACAGCGATTCGTTCCCGTCGGCTGGTCGGCACAAAACGGCCGACGTAATCGCCTTGCACCGGAATCTCGCGCAGTCCCCGATCGATCAGTACGCACAAGCGAATCGCGGATGGCCGTCCCAAATCCGTGACCGCATCCAAAGCCGAGCGAACTGTCCGTCCGGTGTACAGGACGTCATCGACAATGACCACCGTTTTATCGTTGATGTTGGTGGGGATCGAAGATTCGGGTAGATTGTGCGCGACGTCGTCGTCACGGTAGAGATTGATGTTTAAAAATCCCAGCGCCGGAGGATTGCCCGAGATGCCCGTGATGCTTTCCGCTATACGATGGGCGAGCGTTTCGCCACCGCGCCGAACGCCGATTATGTATAAGGCGTCTTGGGCGTCCTGCGGTTCGACAA
>JALZBG010000056.1 GCA_030947645.1 Vulcanimicrobiota bacterium
GGGTGACAAGTTCGACGGAACGGAGGTCGACGAGCTCCTCAATTTGAGCGTGCTCTCGCTTAGTGATGAAGAAAAGCAGAATGCGCGGGCAACGGACGAACGCGCGCGCGGAATCATCGACCGGGCTGATCAAATGCCGCCCGAGCATTTTGCCAAATTGCATGGTGCCTTACGGTATCTTGAATCGGTGGGCGAGCGCACGAAAAGTCAAAATGGCGAAGAAATCCCCGAGTTCGGGTCGTTCGAAGGGGAGGTTCCCGGAGACGGGCACATTTACGTGAACGGAATGAAGATCGCGAAAGGCTCCCGCGTGCGCCTTCGTCCGGTTCGCCGCGCGGATGTCTGGGATTCGTTCTTAGATGGCAAGACCGCGAAGGTCGCGGGAGTTTTTGCGGATTTCGAAAACCAGCAATACGTTGCCGTCACGGTAGATGACGACCCGGCAAACGATCTCCATGACTGGTATGGCCGTTACCTGTACTTTTATCCCAACGAGATCGAAACTGTGGGAACTACAGCGTGAACGAAGGCAATTCGAGCATCCTGATCGCAGGTGTGGGCAATATTTTCTTCTCCGATGACGGTTTTGGAGTTGAAGTGGCGCGCCGCCTCATTAACGAGAGCTTACCGGAGGGCATTAAGGTCGCCGATTTTGGAATTCGGGGAGTTCACCTGGCATATGAAATGCTGGCAGGTTACAAGCAAGTGGTCTTGGTCGACGCTGTTCCTCGTGGCGGAAGTCCCGGCGATCTTTACCTTATAGAACCCGAGCTCGAGAGCGCAATCTCCACTCCGGATGCGCACACCATGGAACTGCAGAGCGTGTTCGCATTTATGCGGACGCTGGGCGGTGATTTTCCAAAGATAACAATCGTTGGCTGCGAACCGGCCTCGTGCGATGAAGGCATCGGATTAAGCGAGCCGGTCGAGCGTGCCGTCACCGGCGCGATCCAACTTATTCAGTCCCGGATCATCAACAGAGATAATGAGGAGAAATTACAATGCGTCGAACTCTCATAACCGGTGCAGTCTGCCTCGCCGCGGGATATGTGGCCGCTGCCGCGTTGCCCGATATCACCAAAGACATCGGCCGATACAACAGAATGCGTGCAATGTCCAACCAGGGGACGCTCCTTAACGGAGTACTGGAAAACTTGCCGGCGCTTGGCGCGATGGCGTTCCAAGCCTTCAACGGTAAGCGTGACGACAGCAATGATGGCAACAGCAAAGCGCGCGGCGGAACGCGCACGTCGATACTGTCTTTGATTCCGGATTTGGGTAAGGACATCGCACGATACAAGAAGATACGGGCAATGTAATATGTGCCTTGCGATTCCCGGTCAAGTGGTGGAGTTTAACGCAGAGCAGCCCATGCTTGCTAAAGTCGATGTCGGGGGAGTAAAGCGTAACATCAACATGGGCTTAATGGAGGATGGTGAAGTCCAGGTCGGGGACTGGATTTTAATTCATGTTGGATTTGCGATGAGCAAGGTGGAAGAAGCGGAGGCGCGCGGTCAGCTCCGAATGCTAGAGGCCCTCGGCGAGGACAAACTCGCGATTGAGGAGATACGCGGCTACGAATTTGCGGAATAATGAAATACGTTGACGAATTTCGCGATCCAAAACTGATCGCAAATGTGGCGCAGGAAATCGCGCGCATGGTGGACCCTAAGCGGCATTACCGGATCATGGAAGTTTGCGGCGGACACACCCACGCCATATACCGTCATGGTCTCAAGCACGTGCTCCCCGAAAACCTCGAACTCGTGCATGGTCCGGGATGCCCCGTCTGCGTCCTACCAATGGGTCGCGTCGATGACGGTCTTTCGATCGCTTCAGGATCGAACGTTATCATGACGGCATTCGGTGATATGATGCGGGTTCCGGGTACAAAGGGCACCCCGCTTGAGTTCAAGGCGCGAGGCACCGACGTACGCATGGTGTACTCACCGCTCGACGCGCTGCGAATAGCGCAGGATAATCCGCAGAAGCACGTCTTCTTTTTCGCCATCGGGTTCGAGACCACGGCACCCTCCACGGCGCTCACCCTGATGCGCGCCAAGGCACTGGGTGTACGCAACTTTTCCGTTTTCTGCAACCACGTCACCATCGTACCGGGGATTCGCGCCATTCTCGATTCGCCCGACATGCGACTTGACGGGTTCGTCGGTCCCGGGCATGTCTCTACGGTAACCGGCTGTCGACCGTATGAATTCGTTGCAAAAGATTACGGAAAACCGGTGGTGGTTTCGGGGTTCGAACCACTTGACATCTTGGAAGGGATTCTCATGATTTTGCGCCAGCTGGATGCAAAAGAAGCTAAAGTTGAGAATCAATATCGCCGGATTGTGCCCTGGGAAGGGAACTTGCCTGCACTCAAAGCGATGGCCGAGGTTTTCGAGCTGCGACCGTACTTTGAATGGAGAGGCCTGGGCTTCATCTCACAATCCGCCCTGCGTTTGTCCAACGCGTACGCCGCCTGGGACTCCGAAGTTCAGTTCGAGGTTCCCGGAGTACGAGTCACTGATCCCAAAGCCGCGCAGTGCGGTGAAGTTCTCAAAGGCGTGTTGAAGCCGCCGCAGTGCAAACTCTTTGCCAAAGAGTGCAACCCTGAACATCCGGTCGGCGCATTGATGGTTTCCAGCGAAGGTGCCTGCGCTGCGTATTATCGCTACGTGCATCATGGAGAAGCCGTAACGGCGTAGTTATGGACACCTTGGAACGTGCGGTCCCACTCGTTCGCTTTCGCGACGAACAGATTGAAATGGCGCATGGTGCCGGGGGCAAGGTTTCGCGACGGCTGATCGAGGGACTGCTGCTTCCGCTGCTGGCGAATCCCGCGTTGGAGACGCTCTCGGATGCGGCGGTTTTTTCATTCAAGGGGTCACGGGTTGCAACGACGGCCGACGCTTTCGTAGTGAAGCCGCTGCGTTTCCCGGGTGGTTCAATCGGCGATCTGGCCGTCAACGGCACCGTCAACGATCTCGCCGTTTCGGGTGCCCGACCTCTCGCATTAATGGCCACCTTCATTTTAGAGGCGGGCCTACGCGGTGACGTGTTGCGCGGCGAAGTAGAAGCGATGGCCGAGGCCGCGAGGCGAGCGGGCGTCTACATCGTTGGCGGCGACACAAAGGTAGTCGAACATGGTTTTGCGGACGGTATGTACGTATCGACTTTCGGATTCGGCGAGGTTGACGCTCGCGTGCGATTGGGCGCAAAAGAGATTCGCGAAGGTGATCGCGTGCTGCTTTCCGGTCCGATCGGCGATCACGGGATTACTATTCTGCTCGCCCGGGGAGAGCTCGATCTCGAAGCCGACTTGACCTCTGACACGCGACCGCTGACTCCCTTTGTTGATGCGCTTATAGAATCGGCAGCCGGTGGCCTGCGCTGGATGCGCGATCCGACGAGGGGTGGCGTCGCGACCGCTCTGAACGAACTGGTGCGCGAAAGCGAATTGAGCATCGTACTGTTCGAAGAGAGCATTCCCGTTCGGAACGAAGTCCGGGGAGCATGCGAGATTCTGGGGCTAGATCCGCTGCACATCGCGAACGAAGGTCAAATGCTCGTTGTCGTCTCAGCGGATGAAGCCGACGCCGCACTGGCTGCCATACGCGGAACACGCGGCGGAGAAGGTGCCTGCTTCATTGGAGAAGTTCGCCCAAAGCCGCAGAAGACGGTGCTGGCGCTGACCACTTACGGTGGAAGCCGCGTAGTGGACATGTTGGTGGGGGATCCGCTGCCGCGCATATGCTGAAGCAACATCAGCTGACGCAGAGCGAACTTGCGCGGTGGGCCGCCGCACGCATACGAGAACGCAACTACGTTTCGCAATTATTTTTCAAACAAGAGGCGCGTCGGTTGGCCGAGTCATGCCGCCAAATGTCTGAACGTTTTTTGGGCGGTGGACGGCTGATAGCGTTTGGCCGCGGGCCGTACGCTACCGACGCGCAGCACGTTTCGGTCGAGTTCGTGCATCCCGTCATCGTGGGCAAGCGCGCTCTGCCCGCAATGGACTTAAGCATGGCGTTTCGCTCGTGGGTACCGGCAGTGCTTACCTCGGATGATATCGTGATGGGCTTTGGTCCACCGGAAGGCGACGACGACGTTTTGCGCGTCCTGGCGGACGCATACGAGCAGGGTGCGCTGACCTTCGCCTTACCTGGAATCGAAGCGGACTACGCGCTTACAGCACCAAGCCGGGATCCGCACATCCATCAAGAAATGGTCGAGATTCTGTGCCACACGCTGTACGAAACGGTCCACGTTTTCTTCGAACATCGTGAACTGGGCCATGACGTTGGAGCGTCCGGTTTTTTGTATCCTTTCTTAGGGCAAAAGCAACAAGACTTGGGAAGCATCGTCGAAGCCGCCGCGGCTTCGATTGCCATGAAGGCGCACGATTCTGAGCTGCTGCGCGAACAGGTTGCGCGGGAGCAATCGGACGCTATTGCCGAGGCCACGCTGGCCATTCGTGCACGGCTGGACTCCGGCGGCAAGCTCATCCTGTTCGGCAATGGGGGTTCGGCGACGGACGCAACCGATTGGGCAATCGATTGCGTGATGCCGGAGAATGGCTCGCATCCCATTCCCGCGATCTCGCTTTCACTCGAGCCGGCGATCATCACCGCGGTCGCTAACGATGTGGGAACCGAGGTCATCTTCTTGCGCCAGCTTATCGCGCAAGCGCGTCCGAACGACGTCGCCATTGCTCTTTCAACGAGCGGCGGATCAAAGAACATCCTCATGGCATTGGAAGAAGCACGCAAACGCAATTTGCTCACCGTGGCGCTCTTGGGCTACGATGGGGGCGAAGTGAAACGCCGCGGCCTCGCCGACTTCACAATCGTCGTGGATTGTGACTACATTCCGCGCATACAGGAGGCACAAGCGGCGATTTATCACGTCATCCGCGAGGGGCTGGAACGCTGCCGTGCCGCTTGAACTTTACGGCACCCGTTCCTGTCAGTACACCGCCGAGCTGCGCGAAGAGTTGGATTGGCGTGGAACGCCCTTCGTGGAATATGACGTCGAAGGCGATCCAGTTGCGCTGCAACGGTTTTTGCAGTTCGGTGGGGGCAATCGCACGGTGCCGCTCCTCGTGGAAGACGGAAAAGTATTGCAAACCGGCTATAATGGCCGTGGCTGTACCGTCAGCCCGCCGTAATTATGGCGCTCGAGGCTAAACACGTCCGCGTGAGCGGGGTGGTACAAGGCGTCGGCTTCCGGCCCTTTGTGTACCGTTTGGCGCACGACCGCGAACTCACCGGGTGGGTGCTTAACGACCAGAGCGGCGTCGAGATTCATGCCGAAGGGCAGTCCGAAGCCCTGAATGATTTCTTGCGCTCGATTCAGCTGAATCCCCCGCCCGCGGCGAGCATCGCTTCCTTAGAATTGAAACCTGCGCAGTTGCAAGGATTTGCGGAATTTGTCATTCGCGAGAGCGTAAAACGCGCTCGGCCAACGGTTGGACTGTCGCCCGATCTTCCCATCTGTGATGAGTGCTTGGGCGAGTTGTTCGATCCGCAAGATCGCCGTTTTCAATATCCCTACATCAATTGCACCAACTGCGGGCCGCGTTATAGCATCGTATTGAGCCTGCCATACGACCGTGCACGCACTACCATGCAGCAGTGGCCGATGTGCGACTACTGCAGCGCAGAATATCACGACCCTCGCAATCGCCGCTTCCATGCCCAGCCGGTCGCGTGTCCAGCATGCGGACCAAACTATTATTTGCATACGGGAACGAGCGACATCGGCGGAAACGACGGTGTACGCGAAGCCGCTGCGTTGTTGGAGGCCGGCGCCATTGTCGCAATCAAAAGTCTTGGCGGCTATCACTTGGCCTGCGACGCGCGCGCAGCTACGTCCGTGCTTGCAATGCGCGAGCGCAAGTACCGCAAAGATCGCCCCTTTGCGCTTATGGTTCGGGATATCGGCGTCGCGCAGCAATTAGTATATCTCACACCGGGAAGCAAAGAACTGCTGACCTCGACGCAACGGCCGATCGTCCTGGTACTCGCCAAGGCGGACTTGAACGCCGTTGCTCCCGACAATCGCGATCTGGGCATTATGCTGCCGTACACGCCACTTCAACATTTGCTTTTTGCCGCGGGCGCGCCGAGCGCGCTTGTGATGACGAGTGCAAACCGTTCGAGCGAACCGATCGCATTCAAAGATCGGGAAGCACTGGAGCAGCTTGCCGGTATCGCTGACGCATTCTTGATCGGAGAGCGGGAGATTGCCCGGCGCATCGATGATTCGGTAACAAGCGCCGGAAGCTTTGGGGTAACGGTGCTGCGCCACGCGCGGGGTTATGCTCCCCGGTGTGTCGCAACCTTACCAACGCAAAGGCCGATTTTAGCCCTGGGCGCAGACCTAAAGAACGCGATCACGCTTGTCGTCGACGGACAGGCGTTTGTGAGTCAGCACATCGGCGATTTGGAACATTACGGTGCTTTGGCGTCGTTTAAGGAAACGGCGCGCGACCTGTGTGCGATGTATAAGGTTCCCGTTGAAGATGCGCTAATCGTCCATGACGCGCATCCGGAGTATGCTTCAACGTCGTATGCGTTGTCATTACCGGGCGAGCATTTTGCGGTGCAGCATCACCGCGCACACATAGCGAGCGTGCTTGCGGAGCACGAGGCCTTCGATAGTAACGTGGTGGGCGTTGCGTTTGACGGTACCGGATATGGGGACGATGGAACGATCTGGGGCGGCGAGATTTTCGTGGGCAACCTCACCGATGGATTTATCCGCGCTTTTTCGCTTGCATCTGCGCTCTTGCCGGGCGGCGACGCAGCAGCGCGCTTTCCGGTGCAAGCAGCAGCGGGCTTTACCTCGCAATTGGCTACTGTGCCGGACTTGACCGCGCCGCCTTTTAACTTCCCGCCGCGCTATCGAGCGGCATTGCAACTAATTGAAAAGCGCGTACGCGTTTTTTCCACTACGTCCGTTGGCCGCCTATTCGATGCTGTTGCCGCGCTCTTGGGCTTCACGAGAGAGATCAGTTTCGAGGCGCAAGCGGCAATGTGGCTCGAGCACATCGCGCAAAACAGCAGCCCGGTTCCCGCCTATCCGTTTCCGTTGCAGGGAAATACCCTCGATTTTCGTCCGCTGCTTTCTGCCGTGATCGCAGACCGCTTGGCCGGGCGTAATGTTGCCGAAATCGCCCGTGCTTTTCACCTGGCAGTCGCCCAGGGGGTAGCCGATGCGTGCGATGCGACGAAACAAAGGCGCGTCGTGCTCTCCGGCGGGGTCTTTCAGAATGCGCTGCTTTTGGATTTGCTCTTCGAGCGTTTAGCGGAACGGATTTGGATCAATCACAAAGTATCGGCAAACGATGGGGGTATAAGCTTGGGACAGGCAGCCGTCGCTGCGCTGACCCAGACGAAGGCTTAGAGCGACCTAACGACGCGTTACGCACAATCACCGCGCGGTGATGAAAGGAGACACATGGACAAGAAAGAGGAGCATTCTCCCCACGGCGTTGGAGAAAGCGATCAGCGCAGAGGCGAGGACGCCAGTAAGGACAACAAGGAAGGCGGCCGTAAAGACACGGGAACGAAGGGAGAAAGCGATCGGCCTACCGGGAAGTCTGATATGCGAGACAAGACCGGCGTCGATCCACAAGATCCGATTGATCCAAAGAGCCCAAAGTTGATCGGGGAATAACAGAAGCTACACAGAGAGAGAAGGCCCGTTGATTCAACGGGCCTTCTTATATAAACTTACTCCCTAGGTCGACGGTAAGTCAGCTTCTGCCTGCGGCAACCGCGGTTTCTTGAGCGTTCGTTTGTCCGTTGGTCCCTTTATCGGGGTTGCGGCGTTGTCCGGGAGCCGGTTGTCCTGGAAGCGGCGGTAATTTCCGTGCCTTTTCGACGTCTACGCCGATCCCGGTGGCGACGCGGGTGCCGTACTCTTCGTCAGCGTGTAAAAAGTGCCAGACCATTCGCTCTTGAATGTGCGCGTCGCACTGTTTAAGCGCGCCGACGAGGTTGTTGATCAGGTCGTCGCGCTCGCGGTCGTCAATTTCCCTGTAACGCTCACCGGCCTGCTTGTAGTCGTCTTGGGTGCGCGAAATTCGATATCGTCCGACGGGACCTTCGACGTAGGGAGTATACTCGTGCGCAACTTTGGGCGCTTCATGCAATGTACCGGATAACGAGCTGGGCTCGTAATTGATGTGCGGGTTTTCGCCACCTTCGACGAAATGCGCCATCTGCCCATCGCGTTGGTTCGTCGCAACTTTCTTGCCGGCATTGATGGGTAACTGCAAGTAGTTTGGTCCGACGCGGTAACGCTGCGTATCGGAGTACGACAGTGTCCGTCCCTGCAACATTTTGTCGTCGGAAAAGTCGATTCCGTCAACCAAAACACCGGTGCCGAACGCGGCTTGTTCCGTTTCGAGAAAAACGTTGGATGGGTTGCGATCCAAGACCATGCGGCCGACGGGCAGCATCGGAAACTGCGCTTCGGGCCAGGTTTTGGTGTCGTCCAACGGATCGAAATCAAGCTCGGGATGTTCGTCGTCCGACATGATTTGAACTCGGAATTCCCATTCCGGATAGTCGCCGCGTTCGATGGCCTGGTATAAATCCTTCGTTGCATGACTAAACTGTGTGGTTTGAATTGCGTTCGCTTCGGCCTGGGTCAGCGACTTAACGCCTTGCTTTGGAATCCAATGAAACTTGCACAAAACCGCTTGCCCCTGGTCGTTGACCAACTTGTAAGTATTGACTCCGGCGCCTTCCTGGTGCCGGTAGTCGGCCGGGATCCCGCGCGGGCTGAACAGGAAGGTTATCATGTGGATGGATTCGGGATGGAGGCTAATAAAGTCGAACTGGCGGTTGGGGGTCTGTTGATTCGTGACCGGATCCGGTTTAAATGCGTGGATGAAATCAGGAAACTTGATTGCATCGCGAATGAAGAAGATTTTTAAGTTGTTTCCGACGATGTCCCAGTTACCGTCTTCGGTGTAAAGCTTCACCGCAAACCCGCGTGGATCGCGTAAAGTCTCCGGTGAGTCTTTGGAGTGAATCACGGTTGAAAATCGCACGAACACGGGTGTGCGTTTTCCCTTTTGCGCAAGGAGCTTAGCGCGCGTGTACTTACTCGCCGGTTCGTCCCCAATGGTCCCATAGGCTTCGAAGAATCCGTGTGCGCCGGCTCCACGTGCGTGAACGACACGTTCGGGAATGCGCTCGCGATCGAAGTGCGTGATTTTCTCGATGAATTGGTAGTTTTCAAGAGTCGTTGGTCCCCGTTCGCCAACGGTTCGCATACTCTGATTGTCACGTACTGGGTGCCCTTGCCGAGTAGTTAGGATTTCCTTGGGAGCGTCGCTCATTGGACCAGCCTTTCATCGTTGTAAAAAGGGGATTCTCCGATGAACATGAAAATCATTTTCAGGATGAATGCTAACACCCTAAAGATGCCGCGTCAATCCCGCCGGCGCCCCCACCACTTCTTGTAAAGATGGGACGTCTGAAGAGCCTGCGGCTGCCGGGCAATTACGAACTTATCTACAGCATCGTGCTCGAGCACGGTGTCGGAACCCACCTGACGACGGGCGAGGTGTACGTCAAAGCGAAGCGTCGCCAATCGGCCATCGGCTATTCAACGGTGTATCGCGGATTGCGGCGTTTGCGGGATGCGGGTCGTATCTCGGAGATCGTCGCACATGGCGAAGCTGCAGTGTACGAACCGGTGGGTCCGGAGCACGCGCATTTTTTTTGTACGAAGTGTCGCAAGCTGCGCGATGTGGAGTTTAAGCTGCCCAAGAACCTCGTTCTTAGAGTCGCCCAGCTAGAACGCGCTACAATAACCGGCGCTTCTCTCACTCTCGAGGGAATTTGTGCGGGTTGCAGGCCGTCAGCGGATCCGCGCGTAGCTGCCCGTCCCTCGGCGCTCTTGCGGTAAATCTCCCAGCTTGAGGGCCGCTTCGCGTCCTTCGGCAGGACGACATTTTCCTTACGTTGGGTTAAGTTGCTCGCGCAGGACGTCCGGGGCGCGAGGTCTTCAGGCTTTAGGTTTTTCGTCAAGTACGTGACGAGCACAACAATTACAACGAGAAAAATGGCGCTGGTAAACATCGTCCCGAAGCCGAGTCCTCCGGCTTTACGGACCTGTGAGAGTAGATCGCCGGTGGACGCTCCTAGCGGACGGGTCGAGGTGTAAGCAATCCAGAACGCGGGAACGGCGTTGAGTTTGGAAATGTAATACGCGAGCGCCGTGAATGCAACGAGTCCATGCGGGCCTCGAGAAGCCATGGGTACGCTCGGTCGCTGATAGCCCCGGCAATTTCCGTCTCAGTGTGGTGCCGCACTATCTATATTGCAATGAAAGGCGCATACTACGGATACACCTACCGCTGGGCGCGCCTTTCTGGATCTAAATCTGCGACTGGGCTCCCCGGATCTATGGTTGCTCGCACTTGCGCAGGCGGACTGGATTTGACCTAGCATTTATGCCAGAGAGTAACTTGCCAATAAC
>JALZBG010000176.1 GCA_030947645.1 Vulcanimicrobiota bacterium
AGATTGTGCACGTACCACGCCTTCCACGTCAACAACGCCGCCCATACGACGAATGAAGTGAGATTGAAGATGAGCTGTACCGACAGCACGACAGGCAACTCGGCATTTACAAAGGTTATGAATACGAAGATGCTGCCGACTGCGGGCACCGCAGTATTGCCGGCGCGCCGGGCATGCAACGCGCGATCGCGCATGCGCTCCGCTTGAATGTCTTCGCCTGCAAGGTGTACGGGCGCACTCGCGATGCGCCACGCGATAGTGCGATGACGAGCGCGCAGATGCCAACCATCAATGCGGCGGCGCGCTGCTCTCCAAACACCGCGTATGGCGTCAGCATTTAGCGCCGATGCTCCGGTAGTAACGATCCAGACAGCGGGAACTGCGTCGGCTCTAGGCCGTGGAGCAAGACATGCTACCCGGCGCCTACGCGCATGCTCCTTGTCGGAAGCGCGCCTCGTCGCAGTACCACCATACATCGCATCGATCGTATGGAGGTTTCATGCAACCTGTCGGACTGCGGCCCGCGAGTACGTTAGAATTCGGCATTTACCGGGACGGCGACAACAATCTGGACGAGTCACAAGCGCAAGGGTTATTGCAAGCCCGACAGGTCAGTAAATCGAACCACAACATCCAGTTCACCGTTGAAGACACTACGTCGCGCGAGGGCGTTGAACCGGAAGGTCATATGCGCACGGAATCATACACGATCCAGGACGGCCACGTCGCTAACCTTTCCGTTAGCCGTTCCGAAAACATGGCTTCTGAATCGAACCTCGCCAACTTTGTCGCGCGTACGCTGAACAACGCGGAAGCGGCCCATGCAAAGTCTACCTGGATCGAACTGAGCGATCACGGCGCCGGTGACGGCGGCGGCCTTGAAGCCGATAGCGCGCACGGCATCATGAGCATGCCCAACATCGCGCGCGCCATCGCCGACGGGGTAAAGATTCACGCACTCCAACACCCCGAGGACGCAGAGCGCAAAGTGGACGGTGTTGCTGCCAACCAGTGTCTCATGGCGACTTTGGGCTTTGAAGACGCGTTGTCGAAGGCTGGCGTTCACTACTTGGCTGCCAGTCCGGAAACAATGCTCTCGCCCGGTGTTCCGTCAGCCATCGCAGGGGCCATTTGCGATAATGCAGACGACGAAAAAGCGATGGCCCGAGCAGTGGTCGACACGACCATGCAGACAAAGTATGGTGACGAAACGGGACATTATACACCCGCAGCAGCCTTTGACGTCCTCGATGTGTCCACGGACAAAATGACCGCAGTCACTTCAAGCGTTACAGATTTAAATGCCGCACTTACCCAAGCCGCGCGCAAACCGAGTGTGCGTAGCTTTCTGCGTGAGGATGCCCGTGCTGTACCGGGGATGACCCGTTTTCCCGATTCTGCAGGATTGCCATGGCACGCCGATCGCCCAGCCATTGCTTTGTATGAAACGTTTGCCAGCGATGGACGCTTGGACGGCGCGCTGCGCCGTCTCGCCGGTAACGCTGCCAATGCGGTGAAAACAACCGTACTGGCTCATTGTGAAGCCGATACCTTCGGCCCGTTCAACGGTGCCAGCTACTCGGATGCGGCCGGTCCAACCGTACACTTCCCGGTCAACGCAAGGCAAGTCGACCCATGGGCACCCAACGTTTCCGAAACGAACAATGACTTTTATAAAACGGTCGGATCCGATGCACTCAGCAAGGTGTTAGCTTAACGCAGCAGTTCTACGCCTTGTGGAAATATCGGTCGGTTGATGATTGACTCCAAAGACTGCACGTTCGCGCCCAGGACGAGGCTGCAGAAGCGCTCGAAACTCTCGTGCTCTGCCTCGCCTTCGGCAAAGCGCTCGTTCTTCGTTAAGTCGATTTTTTCGCGGACGTCCAGAAAAGTGATGAAACGTCCGTCGTCATCAACTCCGCTTCGGACGAGATCGGCATCTTCGAAAATGCGCAAGGCGACGCCCACCGTGGCTCCGTCAGCCATATCGAAGTCGAGCGTGCGTGCAATGTCCGTGTGGGTCATTCGCAGCGTTCTACCGAGCGATAGGCCTCGTATGCCCTTGTAGAGTTCACGCAGCATCGACAGTGACGGAGCATTTTTCGCAATGATGTAATCGTTGAGCCGACGGTCGCGCTCGCCGAAGAGTAGATGGATGTGCGCCGGCGCGCCGTCGCGTCCGGCACGGCCGGCTTGCTGGTTGAATTCGGTAAAGCTGAAATTCAGATGATAGAGTATAACGTTGCGCACGTCGGGCAAATCGATGCCCTCGCCGAAAGCCGAGGTCGCAACGATCACGCGCAGTGAACTTTCGCGAAAAATGTTCTCAACGACGGCACGCTCCGGCGATGCGAGGCCCGCATGATAGTATGCGACGACATTGCCCAAGACGACCCGCAGCTTCTCAGCAATATTGACCGCTTCACTGCGAGAATTGCAGTAAAGGATTCCCTTGCCGCCCTCTTCCAGAACGTTCCGGACATACGAGAGCTTGTTTCGTTCTTCACGGGCGTCGACGATGTGCAGGTTTTCTCGGACCGTTGGATCGATCACCCACGAGTCGATCTTCAACGCGCGGGTGATGTGCTTGAACGCGTCGTCCGCCGCGGTCGCGGTCAGCGCGAGCACCTGAGGATTGCCGAGCGCAGTCAAGGCCGGCGCAAGCTTGCCGTATGCCGGACGATGCTTCGATTCGAAGAGATGGTGTGCTTCATCGATGACGACAAACGATGGAACGCTCGTGGCCGTGAAGCGATGGAGGTGAAAGTGCAAAAATTCAGGAGTGGCCAGTACGATGTCCCAATCCCCGCTCTCAAGTACGGAGAATAGGTCGGCGCGCTC
This sequence comes from Vulcanimicrobiota bacterium, assembly GCA_030947645.1. Classification (GTDB taxonomy): domain Bacteria; phylum Vulcanimicrobiota; class Vulcanimicrobiia; order Vulcanimicrobiales; family Vulcanimicrobiaceae; genus JALZBG01. Next base: position 2,842 of record JALZBG010000176.1, read on the forward strand.
GTCAGCGTTGATTGAACCGTTGGCGCGATGTATGCGCAGACCGAAACCTTCTAAGCGCCGGCGCATCGCTTCGAACTGATCGTTGGCTAGAGCACGTAGCGGATAAATGACGAGAGTCTTTTGACTATCGTGCAAAGCTCGCTGAGCCGCGGGATACTGAAAGCAGAATGACTTGCCGCGCCCCGTACCCATCACGGCCAAAGTGTTCTTACCGGCTTCAAGGCGCGCGAGAACCTCACGCTGGGCGTTGCGCACATCATTCTCGCCGATCAGTGCTCTGGCAAGAGCGTTTGCATCCGCGCCCGCAAGACGCTTCGCAGTCTCCGTCGCGCTAAGGCCTGCTTGGCGCTGAACGTAGATGTTGACGCCCCAGTTGCGCGTTCCGCCGCCCGTGATGCTTCCAATGCGTGCGGTGTACCGCGCGCCGCTGTCGATCGCTGGCGCCAAGTGTTTGGCTATCTGCCGCTTGATGAAGCCGACCTGCAACGCGCCGTAACGAACGGCAATCGCATTAGCGTCGTGCGGGTTCGACGCCTGGCGTTCGAACGTCAAATCGAAACCTTCTTGCAGTCCCGCGACCAAATCCTGACGGCCTTCGAATGACACCCCCACTACTTTTGTATAGAATGCATTCGCCTCGCCGATTGTCGCAAACGGATCCCGCTCGAGGAAGGTCGCTTTGTCGCGGAAGAGCCGCTCGATGAACTCGTCGGTGGTTTCTACGTGCGGTTCTGCTTTTGCCGGATCGGGCGCGTCAAAGGACGCTAGGACCGCCTCAAAAGCTGCCTCCGAGGGGGTAGGAGGCGGCAGCTTTTTACTCGGGGATATGCGGTGACGGCTTGTCGGTTGCTTCAGGTTCGTCCAAATTGAGAGTGACTTCTTCATGCCCCCGTTCAAAAGCTTCGTCGTGCAAGCCCGCGTTTTGAGCGTCGAGTGGGTCGACGATTTCTTCCTCGCCGGCGTAGGGTTGATCGTCGTACTCCTCTTTGAGCATCGTCGCCGTCCCATCGGTCCGCTTTCGCCGGTAACGCGCGGGTGCGGCGGCGCGTCCGGGTACACCGGATTTGGATTTTGCACGCCGCTCCTTGCGAGCAGCAATGATTTGCTCGCGCGCAAGGCCGCCGCGACTGGCAAGATCTTTCGCTTCGGCTACCGTGCGGGGACGGTCGGGCGCTGCGTTGGCCAAACCCAATCGGCGCCGGTTCGCGGCGGAAGCCAGTTGACGATTTCGCAAGACGACGACCAGCGGTGCGGAATAGAAGATGGAATGGTATCCTCCCGACACGATGCCGACCAACAACGCGAAGGCAAAGTTTTGGAGCGATCCACCACCCAATAAG
>JALZBG010000177.1 GCA_030947645.1 Vulcanimicrobiota bacterium
TGATAAAGCCACTTCCGGGATCGATGCGCGAACCCGTTGCCGGATCGACGCGTTCTGTGACGCCGCGACCGTCATTGCTATGGTAACTTTCGCCAAGGTTTAAGTAGATTTCACTTTTGGGAGACGTTTCGTACGCAAAACTAATCTTGGGCTGATAAGACCCGCGCTCACGTCCCCGGAGTTTTCCGGTCGCAGACTCTTGACCCTGAAGTGGAACAGATCGCCGCGGATTCCGGCGGTCATACGAAATTTCTTGGTGAAGTGTTGTTCTGTTTGTAAGTACACTGCGTTACTAGTTTCGACTACATGATCCAGCCGTTTCGTCCCAAGAATCTGTTTATATTGTGTGTGAAATAAACCCACGGGGGCGATGTTGTCGTTGCGGAATTGAAACCCTATTGTGTTTTCTGCCACGGGAGAGCGCCAGGTTTGACTAAGATTGGCCCCGGTAACGAACCGCTGGTCCGTTTGCTCAAATTGATCGCCACGCACCGGATCTCCCAGAAAGTATGTGAAATTAGAAAATAGGTTTAACTTATAACTCAGACCATATACGCTGGCTTTGCTCACGGATTTTCCAGTGTCATTAAAGCCATTGCTTGTAATGTGTCAGCGCGACGCTATCGCGCCGCAACGAAGATTCTACGACGGAAAAGATTCGATCAGACTGCCGAGTTCTGGGGCGCGGCCAGCGATCACTACGCACGCCTTTTCGCCTCATATCGAAGTTGCGATCGCACGGTAATGTTTTCGCTTAATGCAGCGATGTGACCATTCTTGCAATAGTCACACCGGCAAAGGCAGCGACGAACCCTAGAATGACGCTTCCCGCCGCATAACATAGCGCGAGGTACGGCGCGCCCTCGCTCGCTAGCGTCAAGCTATCGAATGAGAACGTCGAGAAGGTAGTGTATCCTCCCAACACACCAACGGCCAGCATCAACCGGTAGAACGGTGTTATTCCCAGAGCCCTGTTCAAAGAAAATTCCGCAACCATCCCAATGAGCAAACTGCCACTGACATTGATGAAAAGCGTGCCCCATGGAAACCCGGAACCAAAGCGCTGCGCGATAAAAGCCGATAACGAAGCGGAGAACGGAGCCTATCGCACCGCCAAATCCCACACTGCGAATAAGCTTCGCAAATCCACCGTCAAGTTTTCAGTGAACCGCTCTTGTAGCGGATGACCTCAACCGTCTCTAAAGTAATCATGCCTTCATGGACAATTTTGTCCAATTCTGGAATGAACGCACTGATTTTTTCTTCCGTGTCGACAATCTCAATCAAGATCGGCAAGTCGGTGGATAAATCAAACACCGGAGCAGCGTGAACCACCGAATGGGCGCCGAATCCTTCGATGCCTTTAAAAACCGTAGCACCGGACAATCCGGCTGAGCGTGCCAATTCAACAATTGCGTTGTACAGGGGCTGGCTTCCGTGGCGGTCGCTTTCGCCGATAAAAACGCGCAGCAGTTTGCCGGAGCCTTCGAGTTTCACTCCCGCTTCGCTGGCCTCAAGGAGTAAAGCCATCGGCTTGCAACCACTTCACTAAGTGATCGACGTAGTTCTTTCCAAAGGTGTCGACCAGGGCACCGAGATACGTCCGATACCCGGAGCCGTCGTTATCCGTAATTAGCCGCTCCAATTCACGGCGGTGGATCGCCATGTATCCGTGGCGCAGGCGCAAGCCGCCATGCACCAGCGCGACCAGCAAATCGCTCGACGACTTGTCCGTCCGTAGTGCGATTCGTTCTTCAAACCACTTATCGAGCTGATGCGGAAGCCGCAGCGAACGGGTGGAGCCGACGAGGCCCGGCCCTTTAAGCGCGGAGCCAACGCTATCTACGCGTGCTCGTGCTCGTGTTCGGGATCGGCGCCTGTGTGCGAGTGCTCGTGCGAGTGTGAGGTTCCGTCCTCATGCGAGTGCGGGTGCTGATGTTCGTGGGGATGCTGATGATCGGGTTCTGAATGGCTGTGTTCGTGGGCGTGATGCGTTCCATCGTCGTGCCCGTGCTCGTGTTGATGTTTTTCCATGACCTAAACCTTCGCCAATGCCGAACGAGCCTCATCCGCATAGACGGGATGGAATTGCGGGTTCAAGTCGATAGCCCGTTGCAGATGCTTGCGTGCACCTTCTTTGTCTCCGAAATGTAGGGCGATCATTCCGGCGTGGAATTGTATGCGCGGGTCCTCGGTGTCGTAGCGAATCGCCTTGGCGATCGCAGTTCTTGCCTCATCCCAGTGGTTGTCCATGGCGGCCGCCCACGCGAGGGTATCTTGAGCGTAAATCTCATTACCGCGCACGGTCACTTCTCGTCTCGCGATGGTCAAAGCATCGTCCAGCCGTACTCCGTGTTCCGAATAGTAAATCGCCAGAAGCCGGTCGCTGACATGATAGGCATTACCGATACGCTCGATCGCAAAAATCAAGGAGTCGGTTTGGGCGGCGCCGGCCGCATCGCCCAAGGCTCGCTGTGCGTCAGCTTTGTATCCCAACGTCTCCGGAAGTGGAACGATGTTTGCGCCCTTCGTAGCCGCGTCAAGCGCGCAGTTCCAATCGCGGCTGGCCCAACAAAATCGCGCGAGCGCATTGTAGGCCAGGGAGAAGCTTGGAAACGTCGCAAGCGCGTCGCGTTCATCTTGCTCCGCGGCCGCGAGATCGCCGCTGGAAAATGCCAATTCACCGGCACGATAATGAAACCACGCTCGACCCTGTGCGGAATTGTCGATAACGCTATCCATCGCAATGCCGCCGCGATCGATGAGGCTGCGCGCTTCGGTGAGTTGTCCGGTCAATTCGTCGTACCGGGCCTGCACCGCATCGATCGTCGGTTTGGGATCGAATTTATGTATGCGGTCCAGCGTTCGCCGGGCATCCTCGTACCGTCCCAATTCCATCTCGAGCGAGGCGGCTTGGGCCGCGCCATTCCAGTCCTCGGGGTTGTTCATCGCAGCTTGCTCGTACTTGAGGGCTGTCTTGAAACGATGTAAGGCGGTGTTTGCCGAGGCGAGAACGTCATCGGTGGTCGAACTATTTTGAGGTTGCAGTTGCAGTGCGCGGCGAGCCTGGACGAGAGCGCGGCGAATGTCGTCAATATCGCCTTGCTCCCGGTAACGCTGCATGTACTGGCCAGCTAGTAGCCTCGCGCTGATCTGATCTTCTTTGTCCCGCCGAACGCGCTTTTCGTAAAAGGAAATCGTGGCATTGCGATATTGATAGTCGGGCAAAACGGGAACCGGCGTCGGCCGCGCGGCTGTCGCATGACTGCCGGAGCCAAGAATCGGCCAGGCGATCAGAGCGATCAGCGCGGTTACTGCAAGAAGCGCAATTGCACGAAAGTTGATCGAACGATCTCCTTAACTAACGTCCTTCGACAAGCTCAGGATGACATGGCTGGTGATTTCATGCCCAACGCGTTTGGTGTCATGCTGAACGCGTTTGGTGTCATGCTGAACGCGTTTGGTGTCATGCTGAACGCGTTTGGTGTCATGCTGAGCCTGTCGAAGCATGGGTTATTGGGGCGCGCCGACGTACGGAAAGGTTGGGGTGAAGTGTTTGGGCGCCGTTAGATAACTCACGTTGTCTGTCGTTAGGTTTGGGCGATGACCGGAGGTGAAGCTTGCATCTGTGCGACCGTCTTGCTCGTTGTTGTCCTCAGGCGCGAGCCCCAATGCTGGAATGGTTTTTCCGAAGATAACGCTCAGCGAAATATCGACGATATCATCCGTCAGCGCCCGGCCCCCGAAGGTGCTGCCTTGCGGGCTGGCCTTGCCGCCTGTTTCTACGCCCAAATAGTTCGAGCAGGCACCTGGGGCCGTGCCGATGCACGATTGACCGGGCACCGAAAGATCGGCAATTTGCACGTCCGGAGTCAATACGCTGGCCACCGTGGTGCTGATCGCGGTGCTACGCCCTGCGACCGTCGTCATGAAGTTCAAGATGTCACCTTTTAAGTTCGCAGGATTGGGATCGTCAGCCGGTGTGTCGCGATTGTTGGGGTCATGACGCGCAAACGACGCAAAGACTTCATTCACTGCGGGGCGATTCAAGCGATCGACCTGACTGAATTTTACTTGGGGGCCGCCTCCGAGGATTCGGCCTTGATCCGTCCCGCCTCCGCAACCCGCAAATGCAACCGCGGCAAACAGAAGTGCGAAATTGAATGTCAA
>JALZBG010000178.1 GCA_030947645.1 Vulcanimicrobiota bacterium
TTTGCTGCCCGAATCGCATAAGCCGCTCGAAGCGCAACCGTCTCTGCGAGATATCGCCGAGTCCTTTAAAGATGCACGGCTGCGGACTCCGCTCTTACAGCAACTCTTTTTCGCCCTCGCATTTTTTCAGTGGGTCTCCGTGTTATCGTTTTTCCTGCAACGCATCTTCAACTACGGCCCCCGTCAAACGAGTTACCTGTTTGCAGTGTCTGCCGTAATCTCGGTCATCGTTCAGGTGGCGGTTATCGGCCGGGCCGTGGACCGGTTTGGCGAGCGACGCGTGTGCATCCTTGGGTTCGCGTTGGCGCTTATTGGCTACGCCATCTTGGGCGCCGCGAACTCGCTCGGCGTGTTTGTGGTCGTACTAGGAATACTGTCGCTGGCCAGCGCGCTCATCCGCCCCACGCTAACGGCCTTAACTTCACACGCTGCGCCCGCTGACAAACGCGGCGCGCTATTTGGAATCTCTGATTCTTTGAACAGTTTCGCACTGCTGGTTGGCCCACCCGTCGCGGGGCTCATCTTTGCGAAGAACGTCCACTGGATTGGAGTCGCACCCGCGATCTGTACGTGCATCGCCATTACCATCGCAATCGGATCAAGAAGCGCGCTGCGCGCCGCCAACGCGAAAGCCGCCTAGTTTGCGCTCATAGGCCGCGACCGCGGCCTAGTGGACCGTTCAACCAGCGGGCGGAGTGCCCCAACCTGATTGTATGTAGACTCCGTCCACAACGATCGCCGGTACGGTTGGATCGCCACCGCTGTGGGCAAACATCCGTTCGCGCGCGGCCCGGTCGTTTTGTGCGTCGTGGGTGACATATTGAGTCCCCTGCGCATCGTAGTGTCCCATAGCCTGCACACAGTAAGGACAGCTGGGGCTAATGTAGAGTTCCAACTTTTGATGCGGGGCAATGCGCGTCACATCCATGGAAAAAGCGTTCGGCTCGGGAAAGGCGAGGCCTTCCACCGAACAACGCACGCCCATGCCGCTGATCTTTGTGCCCACGCCGCTGGGCAATCTGCGCGATATCACACTCCGCTCGATCGACGCCTTGCGGGAAGCGTCACTCATTGTCGCGGAGGATTCCCGCGTCGCGCGGCGGTTACTATCTGCCCTGGAGATATCGGGTAAACCGATATGGACGTATCACCAACACAACGCGCATTCGACAACGGAAAAGATTATTCAGCGCGCAGAAAATGAACGCGTCGCAGTTGTTACCGATGCGGGTATGCCCGGAATTTCTGATCCCGGCAGTGCACTGGTTAGTGCTGCACGCGAAGCATCGCTGGCGGTCGAGATGCTGCCGGGACCATGCGGGTTTGTTTGCGCGGCAGTGCTCTCAGGTTTTGACCTCCGCCGCTTCGCCTTCGAGGGCTTTCCGCCTCGCTCCGGTGGCCCGAGGCGGCGGGTTTTCCAAGCTGCTTGTCACTCCGGCTTCACAACGATATGGTACGAGTCGCCGCAGCGAATTACGGCCGCTCTAATGGATTTAGGTTCCGTGGCCCCTGCGGCGCGCGTCTTTTTGCTACGCGAGTTCACAAAGATACACGAGCAACAGCTGCTGGGAGTACCTGCGCAGGTGTTGCAAGGCCTTTCGGCCCCGGTCCGGGGCGAGATTATGTTTGTCATCGAAGCGCAAGAAACGGCAGCGCCTCGCGAGCCGAGCGATGTGGAAAGCAGCATCGATGAACTGCTGGTTGCTCATCAGCCTGTGGCCGCAATTGCAAAGCAACTGGCCGAACGAGGTTTTGGCGAGCGACGCACTCTCTATAGCCTGGCAATGCAACGCAAAAAGGGACGGCAGGACGCAGCGGTCAAGCGAACGCCGCCACGATGACGCGCGCGTATTATGTGACGACGCCGATTTATTACATCACCGGCAACCCGCACATCGGCCACGCCTATACCACGATCGCCGCCGACGTGCTGGTGCGCCTGGCTCGGACGCGCGGAAAGGCGTTCTTGCTCACGGGCACCGACGAACACGGACAAAAGGTTGCAAACGCCGCAATTGCGGCTGGCAAGTCTCCTCAACAGTGGTGCGACGAACTGGTACCACGGTGGAAAGCACTGTGTGCCCGATTTCACATACAATACGATGACTTCATTAGAACGACGGAACCGCGTCACGAGAACGCCGTGAAGAAGGTGTTCGAAACCTTGGTCGAGCGCGGCGACGTGTATTTGGGAAAATACGAAGGATGGTATTGCACGAACGACGAGACGTTCTGGCTGGAATCCAAACTTATCGACGGCCGTTGTCCCAATCCCGAGTGCCGGAGGGAGGTGCAATGGCTTTCTGAGGATGATTGGTTTTTCGCGCTTTCAAAGTATCGCCGGCGCTTGATCGCGTATTACAAAGAACACCCAGCGTGGCTGCGCCCGCCATCCGTCTACAACGAAATGCTCGCCACCTTAGAAGGAGGCCTGGAAGATTTATGCATTTCGAGGATCAACGTGGAGTGGGGCGTGTCATTGCCGGGAGGCGGCGTCATGTACGTGTGGCTCGATGCATTGTTGAATTACATTTCCGCAATCGGCTACTCGTTGGACGAAAGCGAGTTCCGAACGTATTGGCCGGCCAGCGTCCAATTGCTGGGCAAAGACATCGCACGCTTTCATACCATCATTTGGCCGGCCGTGTTGTGGGCGTTGGACCTACCGGCGCCTGAACTCATGTTTGCTCATGGTTGGCTTACACTCGACGGCGAGAAAATCAGCAAGAGCAAGGGCAACGCCGTCGATCCCTTCGAGCTTGCCGATCGTTTCAGTGCGGATGCGGTGCGCTATTTTCTGTTGCGAGAAGCTCCGTTTGGAAGCGATTTCTCCTACTCGGAGCCCAAGATCGCGCAACGGTACACAACCGAACTGAGTAACGATTTGGGCAATCTGTTGCGGCGAACGCTCGCGATGGTTGAGAAATACCGCAACGGTTTGGTGCCAAGCCCGGGCGAGTCTCCATTCGGCGAACGCTTCACCGAATTACCGGCGCGCGTTGCGCTAGCAATCCAACAATTGCAGTTTCGCGATGCGCTCGAAGCGGTGTGGGAATTGGTGACCGCTCTCAACCGAGAGATTGACGATCGCAAACCGTGGGAACTGCATAAGAAAGGCACGGCTCTTGAGCTGGACGCGCTCATGTACGATTTGTGCGAAGGGCTCCGCTGGCTGGCGATGCTCCTCCATCCGGTGATGCCCGACAAGGCGCGACAGATGTGGCAGCAGTTAGGCTTGAAAAGCGGGATTGACGCGCCGTGGGAGCGTGATCTGGTGTGGGGAACGCTCGCTGCGCAGACTCGAACCGCTCCCGGCGATCCATTGTTTCCACGCTTGGAGTCATGATCGACACGCATGCGCACGTACATGATGCCGCGTTCGACGAGGATCGCGCCGAAGTTATCTCGCGCGCCAAAGAAAGCGGCATTGAGCAAATCATTACGGTGGGATGCGACCTGGAAGACAGCGCTCGCGCCGTCGACTGCGCCCAAGATTATGGCTTACGCGCCAGTGTAGGTATTCATCCGCATGAAGCAAAACACGCACCCGCCGACATCGAAAACGCGTTCGACGAATTCTTGAGCGGCGCGATGCAAACCGTTGTCGCTATCGGCGAGACGGGCCTTGATTATTTTTACTCGCATAGCTCACCACAGCAGCAACAGCAAGCGCTTCGAGCACAACTCCGCGTCGCGTTCAAGCGATCTCTACCGGTTATCTTTCATCAGCGCGATGCATTCGAAGACTTCACTTCGGTTTTACACGAAGAGCTTTCTGAAGGCATGCGAGGCGTGGTGCACTGCTTCACAGGCGACGCACGGCAGGCGATGCTGCTTACCGGGCGTTTCGGGCTGAAACTGGGAATCGGTGGCGTTCTCACCTTTAAAAATGCCCACGCGTTGCGCGAGGCCGTCAAGGCCGTTGGCGCCGGTCATTTGCTCCTAGAAACCGACTGCCCGTACCTGGCACCGGTGCCGCACCGGGGCCAACGCAACGAACCGGCCTTTGCCGCACAGACGGCAAAGGCACTGTCCGCACTATTGGATTGTTCCACGCAAGAACTGGCCCGCATTACCGACCACAACGCGCGTGAGCTTTTCAACCTTTGACAGCGAGTGCGCTTCAGTTACAGCGGGCAAGCTAATGGCAAAAGGAACGAACCCCCAAA
>JALZBG010000012.1 GCA_030947645.1 Vulcanimicrobiota bacterium
CCCGCGACCAACCCTGCCCCGGCTTCCGCCAACGTTTCGGCGGCAACGCGCGGACGCTTGGCCCAAATCGATAAGGATTTCAAAACGCGCTTTCAGTCTGACGTCAAGAGCACGGTTGCCGATTTCAACAGAACGCGCGATGATCTGCAACGGCGGTTCAATCAACTCCACGGAGTTGACGTTGCATCCACTGGACGAACGCAAAAGCAATTGGTCGACTTGCGCCGTCAACGCGACCAGCTCTACGGGCAAATGGTCGGGCAAATCAAGCGAGAGGTTAATGGCATGGCCGCCGCGCGCGGGCTCAAGATTGTCTTTATGAACATTGTCGCGCCCGTCGGTGGCGTTGATCTCACGGATGATGCGCAAAAAGATATCGAGAGCTTACACGAGTGAGGAGTCTTTTTTTCCTGGCGTTCCTCGCGGTGCTTGGCGGGTGCTCGCAGAGGAATCACGACATCGTTGCACTGGTTGATACGGCACGAATTCAGTCAAACTGGCCCAAATTTCAAAATTACAGCAATCAGTTTAGTGCGGATATTGCTGCCATCGATCGCAGCAACGTTGCTGCGTCGCAAAAGCAGCGCCAACTGGCTTCCTTGCAGGGCCGGTATGGACAGATCCAACGGGATCTCGCTCAAGAAGTGAAGGCGGCGGCATCGGTAGTTGCCCACGACAAAAATTACCAGTTGATCGTCACCAAAGAATTCGTGGGCTATGGGGGAACCGATATCACATCCGAAGTCGAAGCGATCTTGAAAATTCAAGAACGGCCCACGCCGACGCCTTGATGGACCAACCGGGGCTTGGCTCGCTGGCCCAGCTGGCGCGGCGCGTCGGGGGCCGGGTTATCGGCGATTCCAGTCTGGTTATCAACAGCATTACCGCGGTAGAGGAAGGAAGTGCGGGGTCGCTGACGTTCGCGACCGATGAACGGTATCTTCAGAGCGCTTTCGCGTCGAGAGCTTCCGCAGTCCTCACCGACGAAGAGCTCGGTGCAGCGCACACCGCGCCGCCAAAACCATTGTTACTCGTTCGCTCAACGCGGGCGGCGCTAGCGGCGTTACTTTCCGGTTTCACGCGCGAGTTGCCGCCAGGTCCGTTCGTGCACCCGAGTGCCATCGTGGAGCCGTCTGCCGATGTCGGTGCAGATGTGTACATTGGACCGTTCGTTTTTATTGGTTCGAACGCGCGTGTGGGCAACCACTGCGTGCTTGAAACGTCGGCTCATATTGGAGAGGGATCGTCGCTCGGTGAAGCATGCCACCTCTTTCCCCGGGCCACGCTGCTCGAGAACTGCGTCGTAGGAGATCGAGTGATCGTTCATCCGGGCGCCGTCATCGGCAGCGATGGGTTCGGTTATGCGTTCTTGGACGGCGCTTTCATTAAAATCCCTCAGGTCGGAAACGTGGTGCTCGAAGACGATGTAGAGATTGGTACCAACAGCTGCGTCGATCGCGCGCAAACCGGCAGCACCGTGATTGGACGCGGCACTAAAATCGATAACCTCGTGCAAATCGGGCATAACTGCCGCATCGGGCAGCACAGCGCATTCGCCGCGCAAACCGGTCTGGCGGGGACGACCATAGTCGGCGATTACGTCCAGGTCGGTGGACAGTCGGGCTTTAAAGGCCACATCACGATCGGGTCGCGAGCAAAAATCGGGGCCGGGAGCGCTGTCTGGGGTGACATTCCCAACGATGCCTTTGTCAGCGGAAGGCCTGCACGCGAGCACCGTGAGGAGTTGAGGCGGGAGGTCCTGTTGCGCAAACTGCCTAAGCTGGTTGCCCGTGTGGATGCTCTGGAAGGCAAGCCAAGGCCCCAGAATGCAAAGCGTTGATGAGAGTCTTCGCCCCCATCCAGCCCCAGCAGTAAAAACATCACGAGTGCCTACCGCGTTAAGTTCCTTGACGTGACGAATTTGCAATACCAGACGACACTGCGCGGCAAATTGGAATTCCAGGGTGCTGGCCTGCACACCGGCGCACCGTCGCGCGCGGTCGTCTTCCCGGCGCCCGCTCGGAGTGGTTTGCAGTTCGTCCTGGAGGACGGTGTTCGTTTCCCCGCGACCGCGGAGTATGTCGTTGAGACCTCCCGTGCGACGGTCGTGGGCACCGGTGGACGAACGGTGTCAACGGTAGAACATCTGCTCGCGGCACTCTTCGGCATGGGGATCGACAACGCAGAAATCCACGTTAGCGGCCCAGAGATTCCGGTGATGGATGGAAGTGCCAAATTGTTCGCGGACGCCATTGCTTCGGTGGGCGCTCTTTCGCTCGGTGAGCCGCGGACGCGTTTTATCCCGGCTTCTGCTACGTTTTTTCGGGATGGCGAGCGTTCACTCGTCGTGTTACCTGCCGCTTCGTTTCGCATAAAATTCATGGCGGATTATGCTGAACCAATCGGCGCTCAGTATTTTGACTCCGAAATAACGCCCACGGTCTTCGAAGAAGAAGTCGCGGCAAGCCGAACCTTCGGGTATCTGCACGAAGTAGAAGTCTTGCGCAGAAGAGGTCTGGCTCTGGGTGGCACGCTTGAAAATGCCGTCGTTTTTGCGCCCGACGGCCCGCTGCAACCTCTGCGCTGGCCCAATGAAGTCGTCCGGCATAAGGTTCTCGATATGATCGGTGATCTTGCGTTGCTTGGGGCATGGCCACAGTGCGAAATCATCGGGATAAAAAGCGGGCACAAGTTGCACTGTATTGCGACGCAGGAATTGCGCCGGGGACTTCTGACCACGTTGCCTTCCGCGCGCGTGCGCTAGTGGCACACTCAGTGTACCGTTCCGCAAATGCCGGGACAGTCAGTCGTCGCGCTTTGTGTCACGCCATCTACGAGACGGCAGACTAAGTGTCCGAGGTTGATATCCGGCAAATTATGGAAATTTTGCCGCACCGCTATCCGCTCTTACTTATCGATCGCATTCTAGAATTGGAGCCCGGGAAGCGCGCGGTCGGGTACAAGAATGTCACGTATAACGAACCGGTGTTCATGGGGCATTTTCCGGGAAACCCGCTTTTTCCGGGTGTATACATGATTGAAGCGCTCGCCCAACTCGGAGGGACCACCGTCCTTGAGCCCGGCGAATTTTCACGCAGAACGCCCTATTTGGCGGGAATCGATAAAGTGAAGTTTCGGCGTCCGGTAATTCCGGGAGACTGCTTGATGATGGAAACGGAAGTTCTGAGGACACGCAAGAACATCGGCTGGATTAGCGCGGTAGCCAAAGTCAACGCGCAACTGGTATGTTCCGGGGAATTAATGTTTTCCGTGGCCACAGATCCACGTGTCTTCGGGATGGACGCAACCGTGTTGCACGCATGATTCATCCGACGGCGATCGTGCATCCCAACGCACAGATCGAAAGAGGGGCCGAAATCGGTCCTTTTTGTTTGGTGGGTGAAAACGTTAAAATCGGAACGGGGACCGTGCTACAAGCGCATGTGGTGATAAACGGTTGGACGACTATCGGCGAAGGGTGCCAAGTGTATCCTTTTGCAACAATCGGCAGCCCGTCACAAGATCGCAAATATCAGGGCGAACGAGCATACACGACCGTCGGGGACCGGAGCATCATTCGGGAGTACGCGAGCATTCAACGCGGAACGGGGGAAGATTCGGTGACCTCCGTCGGTGATGATTGCCTGCTGCTGGCGTACGTTCATATCGCGCATAATTGCCGCATCGGAAATGGGGTGACCATGTCGAACCTCGCGCAGCTCGCCGGCCATTGTGAGGTAGGCGACAACGCGGGCATCGGAGGCATGGTCGGGATGCACCAGTTCGTGCGGGTCGGCAAATATGGCTTTGTGGGAGGATACAGCAAAATTGTGCGCGACGTTCCGCCATTCTTTTTGGTGGAGGGCAACCCCGCGAAAAGCTATGGCCTCAACAGTGCCGGGCTGCGCCGCGCGCAGTTTTCCGCCGAGGAAGTATCAGAACTGAAAGCGTGTTACAAACTGATCTACCGTTCGGAGCGTAATTTGACGCAGGCCATCGAGCAAATCGGCAGCCTCGTCGAGACTGCTCCCGGACGTGAATTACTTGCATTTCTTCGGGCGGAGTCGGCGCGCGGCATCCTAAAATGAGCGCATGAAGCGCTTCTTTTTCTCTACGGGAGAGGCGTCGGGAGAGTTGGTCGCAACAATGCTGGCGGCCGAGATTGCGCGGCTGGCACCTGCAAGCACGTTTTGCGGTATCGGCGGTGAACGCATGCTCAAAGCCGGGTTTCGCTTGAGGTGGAACACACGGGGATGGAGCAGCATCGGACCTGTTGCGGCGCTTTCCCGCATTCCAAAGCTCGGAGCGATTCTGCTAGCGACTGCATGGGAACTGTGGCGCGATGCGCCCGACCTCATCGTGTTGGTGGACTTCGGCGCTTTCAATCTGCGTTTGGCCAGGCTCTTGCGCCGTTTCGGCTATACTGGGCCGGTGCTGTATTTTTTTCCGCCCGGCGCGTGGCTCGATAATGCGTACCAAGCGCGTGCCGTTGCGAGAACCACAATACCGCTAACGCCCTTTGCACACCAGTTCGATTTCTATCGCTCCAGAGGATTGGGTGCGCAGTATTTCGGGCACCCTTTGTTGAGCGCATATACGATGCGCCCGGCGCCATCGGCACCGGCGAGCGACGGTGGAATCGTGGCGGTGTTTCCCGGGAGCCGCCGCGCCGAGCTGAGGTTCCACTTCCCGGTCTTGCTTGAAGCCATGCACAGGTTGCGGGAAACTCGTGGCCGGGCGCGATTCATTATCGCTGCGGCCGACGCGGACGCAGGGCGTTTCATCGACCGCATGCTGGCTCACTCCAACCCCCCGCCACTCACCGTTGTGAACTCGGCTCAGGAAGCTCTCGCAACGGCGGACGCAGCGTGGATCGCGTCCGGTACAGCGGTTCTCGAGGCGGCGCTCTGCGGCGTACCCGCGATCAGCTTGTACATACTTCCCCGCGCAACGGCACGAGTTGCCCGTAACGTATATCGTCGCCCATACGTGACTATTCCAAACCTCGTGTTACATCGGGCGGTCATACCGGAATTCTTGCAAGAAGCCGCGACGGCAGAGAATCTGAGAGCGGCTATGGATACCGTACTCAAGGATCCGCGTGCGCAGTTCAGCCAGGTACAGGAGCTGCGCGCGGCGCTGGGACCAGCTGACGCGCTGTCGAAGTGCGCCGCATTCGCGCGCAGTTTAGCCGAATAAATGCGAATTTACCACACCTCCGACCTGCATGACCACCGCGATATCGCCCCCGCCCTGCGCGCTTTGCGCGCTGGAAAACCGGGATTCTTGTTCGATTGCGGAGATTCGTTGCGCGGAAGCCAAACGGTTTACCATCGCAACGAGCCAATCATCGCACAGCTTGATGCGGCCGGATATGACGCGCAAGCGATGGGTAATCGTGAATTCCACTATGTGTACGCCGCGCTAAAAGCACGGGCGCGAGCGATGCAACATCCGTTACTTTGTTCCAATCTCATCGATCTGCGCGGCCGGCCGCATCCCTTTCGTTCATCGCTCGTACTAGCGGACGCGCACACCGGCGGGACCGCCCATTTGTTTGGCGTGCTCGTCCCTCAATATGCAGCGGGGAGCGCGTGGGAGCGGTTCTTTGGATGGCGATTTCTCGATCCAATAGAAACGGTGCACCGGTATGCGCAAGATGTACCCCAGGGTGATGCGCTGGTCGTGCTCTCGCATATCGGTCTGTCGCTGGACCGTAAGCTCGCGGCAGCCGTTCCTCGCATTGATCTTATCCTGGGCGGTCACAGTCACGATACGTTATGGCAACCCGAAGTCGTCGGACAAACTCCTATTGTCCATGCGGGGCCATACGGAGCCTTTGTATCGCGCAGTGAATTAGTTTTCGCGACGTCCATGCAACGCTGGACGATGCAAGAGTTTGCGCTATTGCCGCTGCGCAATTCGTGAGGGTTCTCTTTGTGAGCAACGGGCACGGTGAAGATGCGATTGCAGCGCGTATCGCCGTGCAATTGAGCGGCCTCGCACCTGCGCATATCGACCACCTGGCGCTGGTCGGTGATTTGCCCGCGCCCTCGGTGATGCGCGCCGTGGGGCCGCGGCTGGTCATGCCCAGCGGCGGCCTAATTGCGATGGGCAACCTGCGCAACATAGTAGCGGATGTGCGCGCCGGCCTTATTGCACACACGCTGCGCCAATGGTGGTTTTTAAGAACGTCGCGCACGATATACGATGCGGTCGTGGCAATCGGCGACATGTTCGTGTTTCTCATGGCCCTGGTCGTCAAGAGCAAAACACTGTACGTGGGTACGGCCAAAAGCGTCTATGTTGCGCCTTATGGACCGCTCGAACGATACATCCTCAAGCGTGCGGCTCGCGTCTTCGTGCGCGACGAACCGACTGCCGCACTATTGCGGCGCTACGGAGTGCAGGCACAGGCACCAGGCAACGTGATCGCCGATTTCATCTCGGGCTACGGGCCGCGCGACTTCCAGGGGAGCAGCGAAGAAAGGTTGGTGCTCTTCCCTGGCAGCCGTGCCGGCGCTTATGCGGATGCGGTGTTTCTTGCCAGGGTCCTACGCACGGCCGCTGCGGTCCGGCCCCGCGTGCGGGGCCTGCTTTCGGTCGCTCCAGGACTCTTAGCGGAGACCTTCGCGCAGAAGCTGCAGGCCGACGGCTGGGTGATTCGGACCTCGGCGCTCACGGGCACGCCGTTTGAAGCCCTGGACCAAGGACGCCCCCTTCTGACGGCATGGACCGGGGAGTTCAGTGCGTTGTTGCACGATGCCACTCTGGTGTTGGGTCAAGCCGGAACGGCAAATGAAGCGGCTGCCGCGGCCGGAGTCCCCATCGTCGCCTTTGAAGAACGCAAACAAAAGAGCGGCGACTGGTATCGCATGCGTCAAGCGCGCCTTTTGGGCGATGCGCTGCACGTCGCCGGCAGGGACTTGGCGGGCGCGACCGCCACGGTGTTGGCATTGTTGAGTGACGCAAAGCGCCGGCGGCAAATGAGCCAGATCGGGCGGCAACGCATGGGTCCGCCTGGCGGTGCGCTACGCATAGCGCGCCAGCTCGTTGACCTCGTTCACGATGCGCCACGATAAAGTTGCGTTTGCGGCCGGTTTTATGAAGTACGCCTTTGCGTTGACGTTTTTCATTTTGCCGTTGTTTCCGTCGTTCATCACGCTGACCGGCGTCACGGTTCCAGGAATATCGCTCTTGCCGCAACCGCTGGCGATTGCACTCCTGGTCTGCATGGGCGCCTTAGCCATCATCACCCTCGCGCTCGTGCTTACCACACCCGGTCCGCGCGCACCCACGCTTGTTCCATTGTTGTGCTGGCTCGGCTCCGCAGTCTTGAGCGCCGCCTTGGGGTTCGATCCCTTTGCAGGACTCCTGTTCATTGGGATTTTTGCCTTGGGCGTGCTGTGGCATCTTGCTCTTCTGCGCTTTTACCGTGCGCCCGGCGTCAGCGACGCGATATTTGTCTCCTTTTTGCTTTCGGGGGCGTTGGCGTCGCTCACCGCGATCACCATGGTGCTAACCCGCATTCCCGCAGCGCAGTACACCGTCGGACACGGCCGCGCCATCGGATCATTTATCTTGTCCGGAGAACTCGCAGGATATCTCATCGTGTACATCCCAACCGCGTTCGCGGTTTGCGTCGTGACGCGTAGGCCATTGCTTCGCCGCATCGCGTTCGTCGGTCTGGGATGCGGCCTTGTGGCCTTGGTGATGACGTACTCGCGGGCAGGCTGGATGGGCTTCATCGCAGCCGTCGCTTTCTTCATCTTCGTTGCGCGGCACCGCGCCCGCCGTCGCTACGCTCTTGCTGCCTTGTTGCTGGGAGTCGCACTCGTGATCTTCACGTTGAACGCGCACCACAACCCTTCTGAAAACTATACGCGACTGTCCATCTGGCAGGCTGGGGTCCGCATGGTGGAGCGGTTTCCTCTGACCGGCGTTGGTCCGTTTGTCTTTGCCAAAATTTATCCACTGGTTCGCGCTCCCGACGGAGAGCCCACCGCTTTCCACGCTCACAGCTTTTTGCTGACGATTTTCGCTGAAACCGGTCTAGTCGGCTTTTTAGCGGTGTGTTTCTTATGGTGGCGATTTATTGTCGTTTTGAGCGAACGCATGCGCAAGAATGAGGGCCGGAACAGGTTGCTGGCGCTGGCGGTTGCAGCCGGACTCCTCGGAACCTGGGTTCAAGGGATTATCGACACGGTCAGCGTCGTCATCTTCGGTTTATGGCTGCCGTTTATGGCCATTGCGTTGAACGCTGCCGAAGATGGACTTATGGAGCAACGACTGTGAAACGCGCGTTACTGGAATGGCCCATGCCCGAAAAACTCCTGGTTGGTGTGCTTCTCCTCGCGGCCTGTAGCCCCCACCCGCGCGCAGCAGGCAACGCGCAGGTTCGCTCCTCCGCGACGCCCGCTGCCAGCGCGCCGCCGTCGCTGCATATCCAAGGGCGGGGAAGTGCGCACCGTGAGGTCGTCATTATAGAACAGGAGAAAAACCGCATTATCTACCGGTTGCGCGCCAAGACGTACGAATCCACCGTCGGCCTGGAAGGAACCGGATTCAAGGGCCGCTTTAGCCGAGCCCATGTAACGTTTTTCGAGCGCAACGGTACAACGTTGGTAGCAGAAGCACCCACCGCGTTAGTGGACAAAGCAACCCAGCGGGTGACCTTGCAGGGCGGTGTTCAAGGCCGAACCAGCGCAGGCATACAGTTGGCCTGCAATACCTTAACCTATGAACGGTCTAGCGGACGGATCCGCGGAGAAGGAAACGTGCGCATCACGCAGCCGTCCCAGGGCTATGACATACGCGGCGGCAACTTCGAGAGTGACGTGGAGTTGCACAACGTGCGCATGGGATCATGATTGCCAACCAGCGGAAAATCGTGTTGCGCGATTTGCAGAAGCGCTACGGCGAGCGCACCGTTGTGGATAGCGTTAATGCCAGCGTCAGAACCGGAGAAGTCGTCGGTTTGCTGGGCCCAAACGGAGCCGGGAAAACGACAACCTTCTATATGGTTGTCGGACTGGTCAAACCCGATGGCGGAACCGTGTTGCTGGACAGCGGCAGTTATGAAACCAATTTTACCTCAGCACCGATGTACGTGCGTGCGCGATTGGGTATCGGCTACCTTGCCCAAGAAAACTCTATTTTTCGTAAACTGTCGGTAGGGGATAATATCCGGCTCATCTGGGAAATGAACGAAGTGCCGCGTTCCGAACAAGAACGGCGGTTGCCGGGATTGCTTGAGGAGTTCGGGCTGGCCAGACTCATCGATGCCCGCGGTGACAGCCTTTCAGGTGGTGAACGCCGGCGCGTTGAGATCGCGCGTGCGATCGCCATAGAGCCCGCATTTTTGTTGCTCGATGAACCGTTCACGGGAATAGATCCAATCGCTGTCGCCGATATTCAGGTGATGATCCGGCAACTGCGCGATCGCGGGCTCGGCGTGCTGATCACTGATCATCAAGTGCGCGAAACGCTCGCCATCGTGGATCGAGCGTACATTCTCAACGAGGGGAAAATCGAAGTTTCCGGGACCGCGCAAGAAGTGCTCGACAGTCCGGTGGCCCGCCAGTTTTATCTGGGTGAAGGCTTCCGCTTGTGAGCGTCCAGCCCATTTGGTAAGCGCAGGTTCTTCGCGAATTGCCGGCGCCGGGTTATCAAGGGTGCGGCGGTTGCCGTTGCGCATTTTAGATCGCTATCTCTTGACCGAACTTGCTGGCCCTTTCACGTTTGGACTTTCCGCCTTTACGCTTATTTTTTCAGCGACCCAGATTTTGAACATCGGGAAGTTAGTTTCCAACCAGCATGCTCCGCTGCTCGCCGCAATTGAAGTCTTCCTGTGGTCGCTTCCGGGAATAGTCGTGTTGGTAATTCCCATGGCGCTGCTGCTTGGGGTTTTGCTGGCGATGCAACGCCTTTCGGGCGAGAGTGAGATTACTGCCATGAAAGCCGGTGGAATAACGCTGGTGCGAATTGTTTCACCACTCTTGATCGCGGGGTTTGTCACCTCCGTTGCGGTATTGTTTCTGCAAGAGGCCGTCGTGCCCGTAGCGGAGGACCAGCGAACGTATCTCATCAACGAAGTAATCAATCATTCAAGTACGTTCAACCGTGACCTAACGGTTTCGGCGCCCCTGCCCGGTGGGGGCCGACAATTGACGGTGGCGACATCGTTCGAACCGCGCTCGCAAACACTGCAGCATGTGACTTTGGTGCAATACAATCATGAGAATCGAGCGCAGCAGATAATTTTTGCGGATCGTGCGCGCTTTGACGCCGACCGTTGGACGCTGGAAAACGCGAGCACCTATCATTTTGATCCGGATGGACGAATCGTTTCTCTCCCCGCAACCCCTCAGACTCGCGTCGAGATAGGCGAGAAACCCACCGAACTGATGAAACGCGTATCCCACGATAATCCTGAAGAGATGAGCCGCGCGCAGATTGCGGAGATCATTCGTTCGGGCCAATTGACCCAGCAAGAGCAGCGTAAGTATACGACAACGTACCAGGAAAAGCTGGCACGTCCGTTCGCGTGCTTCGTCTTCACGTTGATTGCGGTGCCTTTCGGCTTGGGGGCCGTGCGCGGTGGCGGCACAAGCCTAGGGTTTGGACTGGCGGTGGCGATCGTTTTCGTGTACTACGTCATCGCGACGATCTTCTCAAGCATTGGAAGCTTGGCGCTGTTGGTCGCACCGCTCGCCGCCTGGATGCCTAACGTCATTTTCACTTACTTTGGAGCGCGACGCCTGCGCGCCGTTGCGTCCGTTTAGTGGCCGACCTGCTCACCGGCATCGTTCTCATTGTTATAATCGCTGTGGTTGCCGGCGCAATCGCCTATATCGGCGATCGCGTCGGGCATCAAGTGGGGCGCAAGCGGTTAACGTTGTACGGCATCAGACCTCGGTACACGTCGACGATCGTTGCGGTGGGTACGGGAATGGTGATCGCTCTGGCCGTAACGACAGTGGCGCTACTGGCCTCCCAGTTTGCAAAGACTGCTTTCTTTCATTTAGGCGAACTCAACAATCGCGTGACCCAACTCCAAGCTCAAGCCGATGCTCTCGATCAGACCAAGACGCTGGGACAAGTCGTATTGCGCCGCGATGAACCAATCTGGCCGCAATTTGCCAAAATCGAAGCCTCTGATTCAGCCAACACAGCTTTCAAAAAGCTAAGTGAATTTTTCGACGCCACCGCGTCGAGCGCGAATGAGATATACGTTCGACGCGGTCTGAAGCCGGTAACCAAGCGTTCGAAAGATCCCGATATTTCGAAACAGTTGCGGCACTTTGCCGATTTCGACTTGCAAGCATATGCCGGTTATCCAGTGGTGGTCCTAGCGGTCGCCGATCATAACCTTTTTGTAAACGACCCCATTCACTTCGGCTTTCAGGCTTGGCGCGATCACCTCATCTTTCCCGCAAAGCAGCCCATTGCGTCCGCCAACATCAAAGCAGGCCGAGCCGTAAGCTCTCCGGCGACGTTGCGCCTAGTATTCAATCAACTGGCCCTGCTGGTCGCGAACGAAGCGCTCAAGAACGGAATGCCGCAAAGTTTTGCTTCCGCCATCCAAGCGAACGTTACGGACGGACAATCTCGGGCAATGGCCGACACCTTGCGCCGCGGCGCCGGCGTCTACGCCGTGACTGCCAGCGCGAACACCGACACCTATCCTCATAACGGCGGAATCGTTATTGACTTTGGGCTTTCTAAGGCGCGATGAATTCAGTTTTGGGAATCGACCCAGGAACGCATAAAGCGGGTTTTGCAATCGTCGCCGATCGAGAAGGTTCACCCCTCAGCCTAGGCGTGGAACAGTTGCCGGCACTACTTGCGCGCTTGCGTACCATCGTACCGTGGCACGGGGTGCGGGCGATCGCATTGGGCAAGGGCACTCATGCTTCCGAGCTGATGCGCCAGCTCTCCGTGTTTGCGCTCCCGATTCATCTGATCGACGAACGCGAAACCACACTAAATGCACGTGCGCTGTACTTCGCAGACCATCCTCCGCGCGGATGGCGTCGTTTGCTTCCGCTTGGGATGCAGCTTCCGCCCCGGCCGATCGACGATTACGCGGCCCTGCTCATTGCACGGCGCTTTTTGGAGTTGGAGCGTGCGGACGGTTTTCAGACTTGAGCGGGTTCCGCCTGGCGTTCCCCTTTTCGACACCGTATCCGAAGCGCTCCAAGTCCGAGGAAACTGCTCGCCCAAACAGCGTTCCCTGAGCTAAGGCCCCCGGGGAAGAGGTTCGTTCTCGTCGTATTCCTGCACTTCCATGGAGAAAGCATGGCGCGTCTGAGGTATCTCTTCGTTACGGCGGCCCTCATAGTCGGGGTTTGTTTGGCGGTGGCGCACGCTGCGGGAGCGAATCCGTTGTCCGACATATCGCGAGAAAAATGGGCGTACCAGGCTATTCAAAGTCTTGCTGCCGACGGCGTCATCGAAGGCTATCCCGATGGTACCTTCAAGGGCGATCGTCCGCTTTCACGTAGCGAAATGGCCGTTGTTGTCGCTCGCGCCATCGCTAAAATTCAAGCCGGCGGCGCTTCAAAAGCCGACGTGCAAAAAGTCCAGGAGCTTATTAATGGACTGAAGGACGAACTCGACGGCCTGGGCGTGCGCGTAACGAATTTGGAAGATTCCATGCAAGCCCTCCAGGAGCGTACCAAAGTGGCGCAAGCCCTAACTTTCAGCGGCGATTTGCGCCCGAACCTGGCTTTTCGGCAGATCGTGACAGCACCGCGCACGATCGCCAATTATACAAACGCGGCCTGCACTCCGCCGACGGCTCCGACGTGTGGGGCGACCTCCCCAGCGGACGCACTTGTAACTACGTTCTTGCTCACGGATCCCAGCAACAACGTTTTCGACCCGGCTCTCTCGGGAATTCATTTTCGTTACAATGACAAATTCACCATTGGATACCAAATCGGCGATAATCTGAACATCACCTTTCCGATACGCATTCTGAGCTACGAGTACGGCGGACCCTTCGAACAACAGCAACATTACGGCGTTTCTCCCGGCGTTGCCGTCCGAGTGGCGAAGGCCGGTGACCTGAATAACTTTGTCGCTACCTTCGGCGATTTGGACAATATGAAACCATCGCTGGCAGGCTTAGCCTTCCGTCCTCCTCACGACGTTGACTATGCACCCTACGGCGCCCCGCTCCAAGCATTCGCAAAGGGAATATCGTTGGCCGGAACGCTTGGTGGACTCACTGATTTTTACTTCTCAATAGGGCGACTGGATCAAACGTATCTCTACTCAAGCAACGGGACCGGTGTCCTCGATCCCACCGGCTATGGCACCAATGCCGTTCTCTTCCCGGTGACGCTCCCCCAATCAGGATACGTTCAGAGGGGCCCTCCAGGGGGCAACATAACGTCGAACACATTCACCGCCGGCGCAAACGGCCTGCAGCAAGTCTTTTTATCGCGAAAAGCTGTGTTGGGATCGGTGTACATTTCAAGTTGTAACGGCTCACGTTTTAACGCGCAAGGGCAATTCATCGGTGGAGTCTCGCCGGCGCCCGGTTCCTTCTGCGCAGGTGTTCCCGGCGTCAACTTTACCTACAACGACGCATACAACAACGTGACGTTCACGACGGGTTTACCACCCGGCGTCACCGTAACACTCAGCTATTCCGGAGTCGACGCATTGTACGACACCGGCGCGCAGCGCTACATGATCACAAGCCGCATCAATCACCAAATCCGAGCGCTACCCGGAAGCTCGGTGGGGCTCACGTTCAATCGCATCTTCGATCTAGACAACGCCCAAATCATCGGCGGTGAGCCCGCACCGCAGCATAGCCTGGTCAGCGACACGGTCTTCGGGCTAGACTTCCAATTTCCACTGCTCGCGCGCATGCGCTCTTCCCCGGCTTTTTTTGCAGAAGCTGCCAGCAGCCGGTTACGTAATGACGGTGGAAGCACGAGTGGATCGTTCAGTACGGCAACAAGAAGCGATTCAGCGCTGGTTTTTGGCCTCAAGTTCAAAACTGCGAGGGGGACCGGGCAAGTCGCTTATCAGACCATCGGCGCTAACTTCCTTGCGGGCACGCCGCTGCGCTACTTCGGAAATGCGCCGAACGTATTCTCTTACAGCACCCTACCGTACTTCCCCGCATTTTTCGGGCTAGCCAATAACCTGATGATTAACCGCCGGCTCGATGCTGCGCTGGGTGCTGGAAGCACTGTGTCAGTCAACCCGGCGTTGACGTATGCCTATCCGATTTTCAATTCCTTCCAAGCCTTCGGGCCGAACTTCTATTCGGCGTACGTTCCAAATACGCAGGGACTCGCAGCAACCTTTACCACGCCGGTCCGGGTCGGTAGTTGGAACGTCCAGGCGCGGCTTTCGGCGCAGCATCTTGCGGAGATCGCTCCCAATTCGTTTGGAACAATGCAATATTGTGCGGGGAGCGTTGCCGGCGGCTGTGCTTACCGTTCAGCGGTTAAACAACGCGACGACGCGATCACATTGGGCACCGCATTTAACGTTCGTGCTTTGGGCAAACCTGTGTCCATCGACCTTTCGGGCACGTATGAGCGGCTTAGTCGCGAGGACAAAACCGGCTTTCCGTACGTGCCGTATAACCCCACGTTGCAGTCTGCGGACCCGGCCGTCACGGCCGCCTTGCCGGGAGGTGTGAGCCCTGTAAGGTTCTATCCCAATTTTGCGGATGTCAAAAAGCGGCAGTTTAACGTGGATGCGGCTTTCCCGCTTACTAAAGACATGACCGTCAACCTGCAATACAACACGCAAAGTTATGCTGGGGCGTACCAGACAACTCTGAATCAAAACATCGCTCAGCACAAAGACTACTATCTCGGCAACGTAACGTATTCGATTCCAAAAACCAATAGCGCCATCGTCTTTACCACGCGTCAGTACACGTATCGCGACAACTATCTGCCCTCGTACAATCTTACGCAGAACCGTCAAGATTTGAACTTTACCGTTAAGTTTTAGGAGTCTGTCGTTATGAGGGCGCTCAGGGCAGTGATAGCGTGTATCCTTGCCGCTCTTGCGCTGCTGCAGTTCGGATCGATGGCTCTCTTTTCTAATGCAGCGAGCGCAGCATCGTTTCCGGCGCATCTCCAGCATAGTTTCGGAGAAAACGTCTATCGAACGTTGGAACGCATAGCGCCGTCCGACACGGTGGAAGCTATGCTGGCACAAGACGATTTGGCGCATCACCGTTTGCACGATGCACAAGATCGTATCGAGCGCATGACGCCTGGAGCACAGCGCAGCGAGTTGCAGGCCCAACTTGCAACGGCGCAGGGAAAGACGGAACAAGCTCTGCGTGCTTACTTGGCTGCGGACGATGTCGACGCGTTGCAGCTCGAAGTCGATCGCCTTGCACGTTCCGGCCGATTGGATGACGCCTATGGGTTTGAGCGCCAAATCGTCAAGCGCCTGACCTCCCAGAGGACGCATCCGGACGCTTTGGCCGAGGCATGGTGGCATCTCGGCGAGCTGGCATCTTGGCTGGCCGCTCGAGGAACGCGCGAAAAGTGGTTACAGAGCGGACAACAAGAGTACGAGCAGGCCCTCGGGCTCGCGCCCTTTTCCGAGAAGTATCTGCTCGCTGCAGGATTTCAGGCGCTGACATTGCGCGACACTACCGCGGCGTCAACGTATCTGTCCCGCGCTATCGACGTAAACCCAGCCAGCGCCGAAGCCTACGCCGGGCTGGGACAACTGGCCCTCATGAGCGGCGATCGAGCCCGCGCGCGCTCGTATGCGGCCCGCAGTCACAACCTTGACCGAAATAACGTGGAGCTGCGCGTACTGGAACGCGAGCTGGGCAACTAATCAGCGCTTGCTTTGAAGATCGCTATTGACGCGCAACTCGCCATTGGCACTGCAACGGGAATCGGCGAGTACGTCCGCGGTTTATCCGCTGCGCTGCGCGAGCTCGGAGCGGACGTTGAGGAGCTGCAAGAGCCCGCATTAGACCCGTGGCGGTTCGATCGACGGTTCGTGTGGGATCAGTTCTTACTTCCACTGCGGGCCCGTAAATCGCGTGCCGACCTCTTACATTGTGCCGCCGGGACCATGCCGCTGCGCAGCGCTATTCCAATCGTTGTGACTGTACACGACATGGCGTGGCTGAAAGCCCAAGCGCACGCACCGGCTTACGCCCGCTGGTATTTTGGCCGTTACTCGCTGTCGCGCTACCGCTACGCGAAACACATTGTGGTTGACTCGCATTTTTCGCGTTCTGAGTTGCTCGGCCGGCTCGACGTGGACGCGCGCAAGGTCAGCGTGGTATACCCGGGTGTCTCCTCAGATTTTTTCCAAACGGTTCGGCCGCAGAACGCCGGCGAAACCATTTTGGTAGTCGGTACCGTGGAGCCGCGCAAGAATATCGGCGTGCTCATTCGCGCGTTGCCGGAAGTGCCGGGAGCGACGATCGTGAGCATTGGCCCAAGTACACCATATCGGCGGGAGTGCGAACGACTCGCGCAGCGGCTGGGCGTTGGCGATCGCGTGGACTTCCGCGGATACGTGTCTCGCGCGGAGCTGTTGCGATGGTACGCTACCTGCGCGGTGGCCGCGGTTCCATCCCTGTACGAAGGATTTGGCTACGCCGCGGCGCAGGCGCTGTGCGCCGGAGTCCCTCTCCTTGTTTCAGACGCCAGCTCGCTGCCGGAGATAGCGGGCAGCGACGCGACGATCGTTGCGGCGAAGAGTGTGGGGGAATGGGCAACCGCACTTCGCCGATCCTTAAGCAGCGATGCGCCCAACGCGGCCAGGACTAATGCCTCGCGCGAGCGTGCAGCGGCGCGCTTCTCCTGGCGCTCGAGCGCCGTGGCGATGCGCGACGTGTTCAGCATGGTAGTGTAGTCGAACATCAATAAACAGGCGAACCGGGTGCTCCCGGAGCCACGCTGCCATCATCGGGCGCGAACTCCAGCCGCAAGGGATAACTGGAACCACCCTCCGGCATAGTGATGATTTTCACCTGAATGTACCCGCGCGCC
This sequence comes from Vulcanimicrobiota bacterium, assembly GCA_030947645.1. Classification (GTDB taxonomy): domain Bacteria; phylum Vulcanimicrobiota; class Vulcanimicrobiia; order Vulcanimicrobiales; family Vulcanimicrobiaceae; genus JALZBG01. The sequence continues at coordinate 17,013 of JALZBG010000012.1, forward strand.
GGTACAACGTATTGACGCAGCTTGTAGCGCGAAAACGCTGGAACACCGTGCGATTGCACCAAGGTTCTGTCGATTATGAATGTGCCTGTGGCGCGCCCACCGCGCGGATTTTCATAGAGCGCGATATTTTGGGTAGTGCCGGTGGGGTTGCTGATCCGCACGACAAAGGATTGTAGCACACCGTAGTCGCCTGACAACGCCTCGCCACTGAGCAGATTGGCGAGCGGAATGTGGCCAATGGGCAGTTCCAAATAGGGATCGGTGGTGTTCCAAGTCGTCTGGTAGTAAAACTCCGGAACTTGATAGATCCCGCGCGCGTGCTTTACGGAACTGGTCAGTAGGGCAGTTTGCGATATGGGAATGTCGATTGGATCGACAGCATCCTGAGCCACCAAAGTGAGGTGCAACTGCGCGCCTTCTAGCTCCCGCAACTGCAAGATACCGCTGAGCACCGACTTTGCGGGCATAGGGTGGTCGATAAGATTTACAGTGGTATTGGCGGGAATCGTAACAACGCTACCTTCGTTCTGCGCAAGTTGTAGTAAAAAGCGTTGAGTAACCAGGTGCCCCACTTGCATTTCATTGGGTTGCGGTCCGGCGGTAGCGGAAAGGAACTGCACGAGTGCCGGCTGTCCCGAGCGGTTCTCCGCTTTGAGCAGGATGCGCCTGTCGGGCTGACCCGCCGGATTATAGTGAAAGTACAAAAAGCGGGATGGCGCTTCACGTGCAAGGTCGGCGTTGAACAGGACGCCGTTTTCCGTCAGCGTTTCCGGATAATCGCTGACTAAGAGTGATTTGGGAGAGATGCGGGGTTCCGCGAGATTCTCCACGCGCACCCGCGTGGTCCCCTGCACCGTGAAAAAATCGTTTCCCGAAACGATGACCGGAACGTTCAGCGAGGCGATGTCGTCTGCGGCTAATGAAGCCGTAAACGCCACGCTATCGGCGGATGTTGAAACGCTCGCTCCCGGCCGAGCGCGCGCGAGCCGTTGGGCCGCCGCTGCGGCCTGTTCTCGCACGAACGGCGCGCTTGCCGGATCTCCGGTTATGCGGACGGTTCCACCGTCGGCGACACTTCCCGCGTTATAAGCAACTCTGATTGGCACCTCGCGCGTCACGCCGCGTTCGTCGCGCACCGTGAGCGATGTCGTGCCCAAAGCCTTGGCGCTGAGCGTTATGCTGCGGGCTTCTTGATCAACAGCGGCATCGACGAAGGCGGGATTTGCTATCGTGACCGAGATGCTGCCCAAAACACCACTGACGCGCAAGGTTTGCGTCCCACCAAACGGGACACCGGCAGCGGGAGGATCGACGATAATGGGTGGCTGCGTCGGGCTGGGAAGCACGGCTGAGGGTTGGGGCGGCGGAGCGCTGGTGAGGACAGGCGCTGGTGATGCGACGGGTGCCGGCGGCGCGACGGGCGCTGGTGATGCGACGGGCGCGGGGGGCGCGACGGGCGCGGGGGGCGCAACGGGCGCTGGTGACGCGACGGGTGCCGGGGGAGTTTCCTGCGCTCCGGCCAGCGCGACCGATAAAGCGCACACTGCTGCCAAGAAGCTCCACTGGGCGGCAGCAGCAGGCTGCTGAAGAAATCGATGCATGAGAACCGCAGGCAGCTTTTTCAGCAGCGCACTCAGTTTTGGCGCCAACTGGTGCGCAGAGGACACCTAGCGCCACCGTCGCCGGGCGCCTCTCCGCCGCTCAAGCGTCTCTCATCGTCCGCCATGCGTCGGCACACTACGCTATTCTTGCTTCGCGAATGACGGCCGACGCAAGCAGTGTCTTGTATCCAACGTTGGGGAAGAGCACGGTAACGAGATCTTTCTCGGCACGTTCGACCGTGCCTTGGCCCCACTTAGGATGAAAAACCACATCCGCAATGCGATACCCGGAATCGCCGGCGCTGAATTGCCCTCGCAAACAATTGTCGCACGCGCCGCAATCCGGCGAGTTATAATCTTCTCCGAAATAGTTGAGTATGAATTTACGGCGGCAAGAACTGGACTCTGCGTATTGCAACATCATGGCAAGTTTGCTTTGGTCGTACGACTTCTTAGTTTCGTAGTTCGCAAGATTCAGCACAAGCTCGCGGTTTTTGAGCGCGGCGTCCGTGAGGGCGTATTTTGAACGGCCGCGTGGTTCAATAAAGCCGCTCTTTTTGAGAAGGGCCAAAATCACTTTGAGTTTTGTGAGCGGCAGCTGCGAAATTTTGCGCAAGTCGGTCAGCGATACGCCTTCAAGCTGTGCCGAGAAATATTCAAGAGTGCCGAACACTTTCTGCACTTCTTCGATGCCGGGGTATTTGCCGGTGAGAAAATAGTTTTGCACGCGCGTATCACTCATGCGGTATACCAGGACGCAGCGCGAAGGCTCCCCGTCGCGACCGGCCCGGCCGGCTTCTTGGGTGTATGCCTCAACCGAGCCTGGCAAATCGTAGTGCATCACAAAGCGGATATTCGGTTTATCGATTCCAAGCCCGAAGGCGTTGGTTGCGACTACCGCGCGGATAGTCTCCGACATAAACAGCTCGTGCACGGAGACGCGGTCTTGTTTTTGCAATTTTGAGTGGTACACTGCAGCGGGGATGTCAAGCGCATCGTGAAGATACTTTTGGACCTCCAGTGCATTCTTGATCGTCGCAGTGTAAATGATTCCCGTCCCTTCCAGTCCGCGTTCGCTAAACAGCGCTTTGAGGATCTTGAACTTATCAAGTTCACTTTCGGCGCGGCGCACCTCATAGATGAGGTTTGGACGATCGAAACCTTTCACGACGGGCTTGACGAGGGGAATGCCGAGCTGCAAGAGGATGTCCTCTCGAACTGCGGGAGTTGCGGTGGCCGTAAGCGCGAGAACGGTTGGATGTCCGAGCGCCGCAATGACTCCCCCGAGGGCAAGATACGCGGGGCGGAAGTCGTGCCCCCAAGCACTGATACAGTGCGCCTCGTCCACCACGAACAGCGGCACTCGCAACATTTTCAGCAAGGCGATGAATCGCTCGTCCTCCAGCTTCTCCGGGGTTACGAAGACGATTTTGATGTTGCCGCTACGAACGCGCTCGAGCGCCGCCTGCTCTTGATCCTCCGAAAGCGTCGAATTGAGCGCAACGATATTGGTGATGCCCAGCTCCGAAAGCATATCGAGCTGATCTTTCATGAGCGCGATCAGCGGACTGACGACAATTGTGGTGCCCTCGAGCAACATAGCCGACAGCTGGTACGTAAGGCTCTTGCCGGCCCCGGTCGCCAGGATTGCGAGCGTGTCCTGGCCATCGACCACTCGTCGCACGATCTCTTCTTGCCCCGTCTGAAATTCTTCGAAGCCGAATTTTTCACGAAGCGCCGCCCGTAAGTCCACCGCCGACGGTTCCCTTCTTGTGATTGGCGCAGCACCTTGCGCTGCGCCTGGCACTTCGTACCGCTTGCAACACGTTGCGTTGCAAACCGGTACTGCGTGCCCCCACGCGACGCCGCGCGTGGGCCCCCGATTAGATTGGCGCAGCACCTTGCGCCGCGCCTGGCACTTCGTACCGCTTGCAACACGTTGCGTTGCAAACCGGTACTGCGCGCCCCCACGCGACGCCGCGCGTGGGCCCCCGATTAGATTGGCGCAGCACCTTGCGCCGCGCCTGGCACTTCGTACCGCTTGCAACACGTTGCGTTGCAAACCGGCGTTGCACGGCCGCAGGCAGCGCTAGGCGCGAAACGACAGAACAATCGCTCCTTCTTGAAAAACGATCAGAAGAAGCTTCTGCAATTTACCCCTAGGCAGGCACCCTTAAACGCGACTTCTAACACTGCAGAGGTGTCGCTGTATCGCACGTGGCGCCCTAAAACTTTTGCCGACTTAGTAGGCCAAGATGCGGTCGTTCGCACGCTTTCGACGGCGATCTCATCGGGCAAGGTAGCGCACGCGTACCTGTTCTCGGGACCACGCGGATCAGGCAAAACGTCTGCGGCGAAAATTCTCGCGCGTTGCATCAATTGCGAACGCGGTCCGACGCCCGTACCGGACAATTCTTGCCCGAACTGCCTGGCGATGCTGGCGGGCAACGCGTTAGACGTATTGGAAATCGATGCCGCGAGCAACCGCGGGATCGACGAAATCCGTGCATTGCGTGATGCGGTCCGGTTCCCTCCCAGCAGCATGCGCAGCAAAGTGTACATCGTGGACGAAGCTCACATGCTGACCAAAGAGGGGGCCAATGCATTCCTAAAAACGCTTGAAGAGCCGCCACCCCACGCGCTCTTCATTATGGCGACGACTGAGCCGGAGAAATTGCCCCCCACGATCCTTTCTCGGTGTCAGCGTTATGCGTTTCGCCGCATCGCGATCCCGACAATGATCGAAAAAATGCGTGAAATTGCGCGAGCGGAACAGATCGAGATCGATGACGGTGCACTCGGGGCCATCGCTTACCGCGCGGATGGTGGGTTGCGCGATGCGCTGACCATGCTCGAGCAGGCGGCGGCCTTCGGGGATGGAGCGGTGGCTGCGGACACAATCGAGCTTGCTTTCGGTAACACTGGAAGAAACTATGCCCGCGCGATAATGCACGGTGTGATTGAACTGGATGCGGATCGCATCTTGCGTATTACCGACGAAGCCTCCGACGCGGGCACGGATATGCAAGTCTTGATCCGCAACTTAATATCGGAATTCCGGCATCTGCTCGTCGCGCGCATCAGCCCCGACTTGTTAGTACGCGATCTCGCCGGCCAAGACGTGCAAAGCGCGGTGCAAATGTCGCAAAAAACTTCACAAGCCGCCATAATCCACGCGTTGCGGCTATTGACGGAGGCATTGTACGCGGCCCGCTCCTCGGGACATCCTCGGCTAGAGTTGGAAAGCGCGCTGCTCCGTCTCGTTCTCGCCGGCGAGGACTCGACGATTCAAGGGCTGAGCGCCCGAGTGAGCGTCCTTGAAGCGGGGAGAGCAACTTCAGATGGCGGGTCGCCTGGGGCGGGAGAAACGGTCGTCCGAGCCATGGACGCACATGCCGCGCAAGCCAGAACGCAAGCCACCGCACCGTTGACCCTGCAGAAAATACGGTCGAGCTGGCAAAACGTTCGAGCGCGCGTGGAAGGCG